>JAWBSH010000009.1 GCA_038843015.1 Zestosphaera sp.
CGAGTAGTTACGGCTGTTTCATCATCAACTATAATAGAGGACTTGTTGCGTGAGTACGGCGTGGAGGTGGTGTGGGTTAGAGTGGGGAGTATAGTGATTGCTAGAACTATGCAGAGCTTGGGCGCTATGGCTGGTTTTGAGGAGAACGGGGGCTTTATGTATGCACCACATCAAATGGTGAGAGATGGGGCTATGACTACGGCATTAATGCTTGAGTTATTAAGTGCTGAAGGCGTCTCACTCAGCGAGTTGCATGATAGGCTACCTAGAAGACACTTGATAAAGACTAAGGTGCCATTGAGGGATAAGAGTCTAGTAAGCAACTTGGTAGAGAAGATTTTATTGAGTTATAGTGGCTACAGAAGCATAACTATAGATGGTGTGAAAATAATAGGACCTGATTTCTGGTTCTTAGTAAGACCTTCCGGGACAGAGCCTCTAGTCAGGATTTTCGTAGAGGCGAGTGATGAGAACAAAGCGAATGAAATTCTTAAGGACTTGCTAGGAATTACTAGTGAGGTATTAAAATGAGGTTTCCGTTACTAAATCTGCTCGCGTGTCCAATGTGTAAGAATTTTCCGCTGAAACTCTACGTAATAGAGAAAAAGACTTCACAGAAAGAATACGCTGTTGCTAGGCCTTTCTGTGATTACTACTGTGGTAAGCATGAGAAGTTAGTTAGTTCTTTAGACGTCAGCAAGTTAGAATGTGAACTCTGTGTTAAGGAAGATATTGTGAGTGGAGTTCTCTTATGTGAGAAATGTAGTCGGTGGTACCCGATAATAAACGGGATTCCGTTTATGTATCCAGATAATAGGAGGTCACACCCAAGAGTCAAATCTAGGGAGGAAGAGTTCCTCAAAAAATACATGGATTTGCTCCCTAGCGAGATTCGCGAGAAAATTAAGTAGTTGAGTTGCTCAGCGTCTGAACCTCCTCCTGCCTCTCGTAGTCCTAGCAGAAAATTCAGCTACTCTCTCCTCACTAAGTATCTTTTCCTTCAATTCGTCAACAGCCTTCAACAATTCGTTGAGTGTGCTTTCGTCTAATTTATTCTGTCCTAAGAATTCCTTGCCAGAACTCGTCAGCCTGAGCTTCCTCAACGCCGGCTCCGTTTCTACTAGCCCTAAATAAAGAAGTAATCGAATATCTTCACTTAACTCTTTACTACTGGGTATTTGATCTACTAACACGAAAGAATACTTAAACTTAGCATTCTTTTCTTTGATTAACGCGTATATTAGGCTGTTTAAGCTCCTCTCAGATATTACCTGGAGGTGGTCTATTATAGTGAGGAGCTTCAGCTTGTCAGGGTCTTTTTTAACGGCGTCTAATGTTGCCACAGGTCTAGCGATTATTCTTAACTCCTTAGACGTCGTGCTTGAGGTTTGCTGAGGCTTTTGCGGCATCTTGTATGCCCCTAAATGAAGTTAATCTAGCACTAATAAATCAGATTAGACCCTTATTATATTATTATTGGGGGTCAGAAAATGAGTGAGATTAGAGAAATAAAGAGTACTAGATCTGAGATAGTCTTGAGTCTCCACAGTCACATAAGGGGTCTTGGGCTGGACTCTAACATGGAGCCCAAGCCCGTGGCGGGGGGCTTAGTAGGGCAGATTGAAGCGAGAAAAGCTGCTGGTGTGGTGGTTGATCTTATAAGACAGGGTAAGATGACTGGTAAGGGAATCTTATTTGTTGGTCCTCCGGGCACCGGGAAGACCGCGCTTGCTGTGGCTATAGCTAGGGAGCTAGGCGAGGATACCCCGTTCGTTGCTATAGATGGTGCCGAGATTTACTCTGCCGAGATAAAGAAGACTGAGGTGCTCATGCGGGCTGTACGTAAAGCTATAGGTGTCAAGGTTAGGGAGCTCAGGAAAGTTTATGAGGGTGTAGTTAAGAATATAAAGATAGGATTCGTGAAGCATCCGTTTAACCCGTATGCCAGAATACCTGGTGAAGCTAGAATAACTCTTGAGACAAAAGATGACTCAATAACTATATCGGTAGGTGAGGAAATAACTAGTCAGTTAGTTCAGCTCAGGATCAAGAGAGGAGACCACATATGGATAGATGCGGAGACAGGCATAGTACACAAGGTAGGTCGCGTGAAGGGGGTTGAGGAAGCTAAGTACTATGATATAGACTCAACGCGTATTGAAGAAGAAATGCCTTCAGGACCTGTGAAGAGAGATAAAGAGATAGTGCGTGTATTCACGTTTAACGACCTCGACCTATATGTTGCTAGCCAGAGATTCTCTATAACTTCTTTATTCGGAGTTGAACTAGAGAAAGAAATCGATGAAGACGTGAGGAAATCAGTCAATTCTATGGTTAAGAAGTGGCTTGAGGAGGGTAAGGGTGAGATAGTGCCCGGCGTCCTCTTCATAGATGACGCACACCTTCTAGACCTCGAGGCATTCTCTTTCTTAACTAAGGTTTTAGAGTCTGAGTTCTCGCCGATACTGATACTAGCTACTAACAGAGGAGTTACTAGGATAAGAGGGACTGACATTGAAGCACCCCACGGCATACCTCTAGACTTACTAGACAGACTGCTGATAATTCCTGTGAAACCGTACACTAGAGAAGAAATAAAGCAGATAATACTTATAAGAGCAGAGGAAGAGGAAGTCCAGCTAAGTAAGGAGGGTCTTGAGCGCTTAGCAGATATAGGCGCCAATCATAGCCTCAGGTACGCTGTCCAGCTACTCAGACCTGCTTATATAATAGCCGAGCGCAGAAAACACCAAGAGATAACACCTGAAGACATAGAGGAGGCATCAAAACTCTTCATAGACACTAAGCAGAGTGTGAAGTTGATAAAACAGTTTGAAGAACAATTCATGAAGTAGCAGCCGTTTCTTCCTCATCCTCTAGGTAAGTTAACAAAACCGGGTTATCTATTTCTACCACCTCACCTTTCCCTGATTCCTCGCCCTCGCTCACAAGTAAAGTAATTATTAAGTAGCTACCGATCTTGGACGCCTTGACTTTCTTGACCTTCATTTTAGTGAAGTTATCTAATTCATATCCTCCTAAACTATTTCGTAATTCGTTAACGTCATACTCTCGTCTTAAGCGTCCGCGGATTTTCGCGGCTACGTACTTGTCATAGCCCGTAATAGAGACTAATACTAGAATTAGAGTAGCCATCATCAAGAACAGGTCTAACATTACTCCCCCAACAATACCTCTACCTGCTTAATTGATTTTTAAGATATCAACCTAATTCTTCTTTAAGGAAATAATGAAGGAGGCTGGTGAGGAATCCTTGCTTGGTTGGTGTTTCTGAAATGACAGAAGATTACGTAGTTATCGAGGAGGGTAAGGCGAGAATTAAGGTGCCAAACCCTCTCAAGTACTTAAGACCTGATATGGTGTATGAACCTGCATGGGCGCCAGTCTTCTATAACCCAGCCCAGACACTGAATAGAGACGTTTCAGTTCTTGTGTTAAGTGCTTTACTCAGAACACAGGATTTTGAGAGACCTGTTAGAGTGGCCGACCCATTTTCAGGCACTGGTGTAAGAGCAGTGAGATACGCTGTTGAAGTGCCCGGTGTTGATGAAGTTTACGCTAACGATTTAGACCCTAAAGCTTTTGAGTTGATCAAGGAAAATGTTCGCATGAATAAAGTTCAGGATAGGGTGAGAGTCTTTAGAGGAGATGCTAACGCCATCCTCTACATGCTGAAGTCTTTAGGGTATTCTTTCGTCTTCGTAGACATAGACCCTTACGGGACTCCAGCACCATACGTTGATGCAGGTGTCTGGACCACCAGAAATAGTGGTGTTTTAGCTATTACAGCAACAGATACAGCCCCCCTAAGCGGGTCTAGACATTTAGCAGGGTCTAGAAGATATGACGTCAAACTACTCCCTAGCGACGTCGGTATTGAGGTCGGGCTACGTGTTTTATTAGGTTTCATAGCTAGGAGAGGAGCTACACATGACAGAGCGATAACGCCGTTACTCTCCTTCTACTCAGGCCACTACTACAGGGTATTCGTGAAAGTTTCTAGAGGAGCTATTAAAGCTAACGAAGTTCTTTCTAACCAGATACATTACCTCATGATATGTGATAAGTGTGGATTCAGAACATTTACTGATAAAGTGAGGGAAGAAATATGCTCCTTTTGTGGAAGCCCCGCAAAACTTATAGGACCTTTATGGGGAGGAGAACTATCTAATAACTCATTCCTTAAAATTCTCAAGGACTTGTTAAGCGAGTTTAGCTACCTACAGACACGTAATAAGATAGCAAAGCTATTAGAACTCCTTGAAAACGAGATAACGGAATTACCTGCTTACAACCTCATCACCTTGGCTAAATTCTTAAAAACTAACATACCGCCAGTCAAGACTGTCCTGGATTGTTTGAGGAGGGCAGGATTCAAGGCTAGCAGAACTCACCTAGCACCACAATATATTAGAACGAATGCCGATCAAGAAGCCTTACTGAAATGTGTGTCTGGCTAAGTACTCAGCAGAAGAGTGTTTTAATAAGCGATAAAGGGAAGGACCCACTATACTGTAGCAAATTTGGAGGGCGTTAGTCCGGGCTATGGTGGTGTATGATGTGCGGGAATTAAGATATTGATGCGTGAATATACCCACGTCAAACTTGTAAATTCTTGGAGTAGGATGTAGTTCACGTCAGGTCTGTACTGCTTTGAATTCTTGTCTATGATTAATTAGAGACCTTACTATCGTCGCTAATATCAGCAAATTCCTAGTTATTGCTAGCCACTGTGTTGGTGAGTCTATGGTCCATGGATTAAATCCTGTCTTTATTGGTATGATTCTCGATACTGCTGACCTGAGGGTTGAGTCTTCAAAGAATGCTACTATTAGAAAGAAGTTTGTTGTGTCTGCGACCACATATTTAAGCAGTTCTTTCTTGCCGAGCGTTAAGATAGCGATTGGCGAGATCATCAACATCATCTGAGGCGTGAATACGTAGTTTAGTGTTACTATAGACCCTACTGAAGCATAAGCCAGCGGAATCAGGTCTCTTGTTCCCTTGAGTGTCTGGATAGCTATTAGTGTTAGTGCTGTTAGCCCTGAGGCCATGAAGAAGTACTTGTGCAACGGGCTGAAAATATCCTGGACTAGTAGCGCGTAAACACAGTTCTCACAATACCAGCTCGCGTGATGATTTATGAAAGCGAAGAACCCCTCAACCGACACAACATACGTTAAGATGAAGGGTACTAGTCCTCCTACCAAGAAAGAAGTAAGGTATGATGCCAAGTTTCTTGCTGGTTGCTCATTTCTCACAACATTCTTCAGTAGGTGTGCAGTAAGGGGTATTAAGAGTCCTCCAGTCAGTATCTTACTAGCTACGGAAAGCCCTAGTAAGAATCCGGAAGCCTTGTAACTCTTTTTCAGAAAATAATATAGGGAACTTACTGCAAGACCAGCAGCTATCAAGTCCCAGTTGTAGGTAGTGTATAGTATTGTCGAGGGAAGAACTAGGAAGAGGATAGCCCTCCATGTGCCCAAATCACGTGAAGAAGCGATTTTCTTAATATAATATAGACATAAAGCCATGAAAGAAAATAGTATTAGTGACTGAAGCACGTAGTTTACAGACGAGGAAGTGCTGAAGAACTGGTCAGTAGTTACGGCTAGCTTGTCTGAAATAACAAAGGAAGTGCAAGTAGTTAAGAACCAGAAGAAGCCTACTACTGGCGGATACTCAAACCTGTAGTCTACGTAAGGGACAGGACACAAGCTGGTTCTACTTACTAAGTCTTCGAAAGACTTTGGTTTGAGCCAGTATCTAACTATTTGCTCTTGATTATTGATTAATCCGGAAGAGAACCTGACTGAGAACACTCCATAAACTATATCACTATATTTTAACCCAGTCAAACCCAGGAAAGTCTGTGTAAATGGTGCGTGAAGCAAGAAAGAAATAACAAAGACAGCATAGAGAATAAGGAAAGGGTTCGCTAAGGGCCTGAGTCTCTTAGAGATGTGGAATAACAGAACAATAGCTAGAGACGCGAGAATCAACACAAACAAAATAAGGGACTCACTCAACCCTTACCCAACCTCGCGAGCCTACATAATAGATGGCGCTAGCAATTAATATTTTCAACATGCTCGAGGTTTAGCTGTTCAAGAGCTATTTACAAGCTTTCTAAAGAGTATACCGCATTACTTAATCGTGAAAATATGTTTATGAGCAATAGGTTCTAGAGAGCCTAAATGATTAAAGGTTTTCTTGACTATATAATTCGGTGAATTTAGTGCTTGAATTAAGTGATGTGCTGATATGTGCGGAGAGATTTGAGGGGCTGGTTGCGAGATTTTATAGTGAGCTGAGTAAGAAGGTTGAGGACGAGTTCTTAAGCACGGTTTTTAAATGGGTTTCCGTAGAAAGTCTTAATCACGCAGAGTTAATGTCGAGTATACTCAAATTCCTAAATCTGCATTATGTAGAAGTTGATTGTTCTGCAGTTGTCGGGGAGCCTTGGGTTACTGTTATGGAATTATTTGAGAAGATAGTGAAAACCGATAAGGCTGATTCAAGAGTTGTTAGCGAGTTATTAGCTGGCATGAAAATCTTGGAGAAGTTTGTCGGTGAGGAGACTTACGGAAAGTTACTTTATCCACTTATAAAGAAGCTAATCATTGAAGCAAGTGAAAAGTCGAGAGATTTGAGGAGGATAGAGATATTATCTACTATAGTAGATGAGCTCATAGAAGAGGAGAAGTATCATGAGAAGCTAGCTGACTTGATTAGCGACTTACTTAAAGAATAAGAGGGTTTTAGTGACAGGAGGCATTTCTCATTAAGGCTTCTTCTATTGCGTTTATTCTCGTGCTAGAAGCTTCTACTGGTTGCTCGTCACAGTACCTAATTATTTGATCTCTGTTCTTGAGTAGTACTCTTGTTAAATCCTCACTACCTTGTAGAGCAGCAAGGATCTCATAAATCCAGTTCTCGTTTGGGAATGAAACTATGAGGATTAAGTGTAGGTTGCTGAACTCGTTTACTAGCCTTATGTAAAGCTGAGGATTTATATCAATAATTTTTTCTGGTTCTTCTTCTATCGAACGTATAACGGCATTAATTGCTTGCGCAGTGCCTGGAAACTTGCTCGAGATAACGTGTGAGATTCTTCTTGAGATGCACGTGAGGAGCTCACTCATGTTACTACCCAAAAATTCTTCTCTAAGAACAGCATTACTTAAAAAGTCGTTCCTTAAGAAGTGATAGGGAGTAATTTTTAACTACATCTTTTAAAAATGCTTGGGTGGTGTTTTATTGCCGAGTAAAGTTGAGGATTACCCAAAGCACATAGCTCAAAACAGCGATAAAAGCTCTAAAATCAACTTCGAGGTTGTTCATATATGGACGTATAAGTATCTGTTGATGAGAATAACTGAGATTGGAGAAGAGCACGGTATCAGAGTGGAGTTTGTCAGCGAAGAGAATACATCCACTATCTGCCCACTATGTATAGTGAAGAACCAAGACCACAGAAGAGTATACAGAGGATTATTCAAGTGCTACAAACACAGCAAAGTATTCAACGCAGACCTAGTTGGAGCATACAATATTCTATTCAAAACAAAAACCATACCCCCGAGCCCCACTCTACACGGGGTAGGGGTAACGCGCCTGAGACCGAGCGCAGAGCTAAACCCGGCGATAGCCGGGAATGTAGCTCCAAACCTCCCCGAAACCCTCGCCCTTCAGGGCGGGGAGGAGGTCAGAATATTGGGAGATACTATCTAGGTAATTAGGGTTTTAAGTCTATTTAATTCGTCTATCAAGACATCTATGTCTTCCCTGCTATTGTAGATGTGGGTAGATACTCTGATTCCTGAGGCTCCTCTATAAGATACTACCACACCTCTCTTGCTGAGTTCCTCAACTAACTTGAGTTCTCTATTCTTGTTCAGTCCGGTCTTGACTAAAGTTATGCCCGACAATGCCTCTGGTCATCGCTGAGGCCGTAAATCGCGTAGCCCTCACTACTTAGCTTCTTGTGCAAGTACTTCTTAACACGCATTATGTGATTCTCGATATTCTCGATACCTAAATTATTTATGAGGTGTGTTGCTTCATACAAAGAAGCAATCAGCATGTAAGGTCTTCCACCACCGTTTCTCGGTAGATGGCTGTTCATAGTTTTCATGCTCTTTTATATCTAGCCTCCCGGCCATCTACTTCTCAACGGCTTCCTTCTTCCCCCGCCCCGCCTGCGGGAGTGTGTCTCCAGCGGTTGCCCGTGGTTCACCCGGCTCCCTGCAGTGAAGCAGGGTGCACCTAGAGTCCCTCTCGCCAAGCTCATCGAGTTCATCCCTACATCAAGACCATCATCTACGTAAAGACTTATAAGCATGAGCACCGCTTCGTAATAGAGAAGTACGGCTTAGACAGGCACACAACATCAGCATACCTCATAACACTCAAATACCTCCAGAACGAAGACCACGAACAATCACAAAGCACATAAACAACACAAGAAAATAACAAAAAGAAAACAGCCCCTTTCTATTCTCGTTCAATCCGCTGGCAACATCCCTAAAATATGAGAGCAGTAGTTGGTCACGTCATCGTTAAGACATCATTATGTAGTTCCAGACAGTTATAGACCGGAAAGTCTATTAATCACCGTAAAGTACTTAGTAAACGAGTGTCTCTACTGATGACTTAAGCAAAATAAAATCTTACGCACGAGGGCCATCTTTTTGTTACGATTGTTTGTTTTCAAATGGGTAAAGCTTATAAGTTTTGAAAGCTCCTATATACACGGGTACTCAACTCTTGATAAAGAGGATTAAGTCAATACTTAGCGAACCACATATCTATCTGTCGATCATTTTAGCAACTCTAGTAATTGGTTCTGTATCTATCTCGTCATCCATTACTAGCACTGTCCACAGCGGTCTTGGCTTGTACGTTAACCTTAACCTTTATGAGATCGATACTGAGAATCACAGAGTTGTTGATATAACAGAAGTACTAGAAAGACAGAATATCTCCATGTATGTCGAGGTTAACGCCATTGCCCCGCCTCGCTTCGAGGGGGATGTGGTAACTCTACATTGGTCTTACTCTAGAGCTTCTAGAAAATTCTTTATTCCACTCAAGAACTGGATAGCAGTAGCTAGGGATTGGGTCTCAACAATCGAATCTAGGGGAGGTGATGTGAGAAATACATATTCCGGGTTAATCTTAAGAATTATAATATTTAATGAAGCTTCTCGTGAAGTCTTTTTCCAGTTCTACGACTCTATCTCCTATATCCCCTACGAGATAGCTAGTGGGAAGTCGTTAGCTATAACAATCCATGCGATAAGGAACTCCGCAAAGGCATCATATTTAGAAACAAGCTACGTCCAAAATCTAGTGAGAGTAGGTTTTCACGTAGTTGAGACCAATGCAAGTTACTCGCCCTATACCATCATTAGGGTTCCAGTCTTGAGAGTTACGCCAGAAAATCTCACTTCACAACTCCCTAGTAGTTACTTCAAGAACGTTAACGGTAAACTCTATGTTAAGACTCCGATCATGATAGTGCGCAACGACCTTAATGAAAACAACACTAGCGGCACTATAGGTATGAGTATAAATATTGGTGTGGGAACTGCTAGAACAGGTGTTTACCCAACCTTCACTGTAGGAGTAGACATATTTAGCAAGATAAACAACGGGATAGTGCCTTCTGTAACTTTATGGAAGGGCTCTGGATTCACGTGGGGCGGGACTTCATATTATTTCGGGTATAACCACATAGTTCCTCCTAACACTGCTCGATGGATTTGGGTCTGGGCTAGACCAGTATATACAGTGTATAACACCTATAATTGTGGTCCATTCAATTGTGTTCCGTGGTATGATGAGGTTGAGGCCATTATTGCGGACATATTAACTGAGGGGTCTACGATTCTTGGAGGGAGTGAGAGTGGACTCCCTCACCAATCACTAATAAATATGTTATTTAACGGGACTACACTAAAGCGTCTCATTATTCCGGGCACTCACTTAAGTAATGGAGACCTAGAACCGGGCGAGTATGTCGCCTTAGAACAAATATTCAACTACTACGACACATGTGATGCCGACTTCGAAGTAGGTATACCGGTCGGGGCTATAACAGCTCTCGCGTGCGGCGCGCTCGGTACTCCTGTAGCAGGAGCTGCTTGCTCAGCATTCTTGTCAAGATTTGGAGTCTCATTATCAATGGAAGGGGGCTCAGCATTTGTTACAGGCAATCTAGTTAATCAAGGCGATATACCAGAAATTCCTAATGACCATAACGTTCTTGAGTTAATTGACGTAGCTTTTAGTAAATTTAGGTATAAGGTAGACCCACCGTGGTGGTGCTGGTGGTGTTCTCCGTGCTATTACAACGTGACAATCGGGATATACTTCAGTTGCAAGTAGTAAATGGTACTACAACTACCCTATTCATAGAAGTAATGAAATTTAGTGTGTTCTGCTCTTAACAAAAACTGACTCATATTTAATGCTTCTATATCTTTCGGAACTAATATTGCCAAGGTTTAGGATTAAGTTTAAGATATTATGAGCGTCTATGTTTGTTTTAATGATAGGTGTCTCACTCGCTATGAAGTTGCTGTTTTGAGTGCTTTGAAGGTTCTGCTTTCAGCAAGGATTCTGTGAATGGTGTGTAGAGCGCGTGTATTAAGAACTTTACGTGTCTAAAAGCCTCGTCCTTTAGGGAGGGGAGGAGGTTAGTTGCTCGGTCCGGTTGAGGGTGAGGTTGAATCAGCTCTAGTGAATACTTATATGCGCTTTCCTTAACTCAAAATACTTTGCTAGAACGTTAATCTCGTCTTCTCCTAAGAACTTGCTAAGCACTATCCTGATTACTATCCCGCTACCGTAAATCCCAGGGCTCCCCTCAAAGAAATACGTCAAGTCATTACCCTTCTTATGAATCATGTCATTAATATCCATAATTATTCTTTCAGCAACCCACTGAGTAGGAATCCCGGCAATCACTATCTCCTTCTTATCCCTAAAAATCTGCACAAACACCCCCATTACTACCAACCATATAATAAAACAAAACAGAAATTAATATAACTAAGAAGAAAAACTCAACCTACATCAAGAAACGCCCCTTAATACGAGCCACATAAAACTAACACCGCTAATTAATAAGGATAATACCCCCTATCACTAAAACATGTAGAGGAAGATAAAAATCAACACCCCCACCCCTCTGTTTCCACTGGAGAAAACAAATAACTTAGAAATTCTTTTTTACTAAAATTTATGATCTCTATATATAGATCATCATACAAAATTATCTATAAATATGCAGTGATAGTATTGAGTTCAAATAATTTTATCAACATATTTTATGCAATTTTTGTATGATGATCTCTTTATATAGAATAATTTTAAATTAATTTTATTCTAATTATTTTAGTAGTTTCCAGTGGAAACAGAGGGGTGGGGGTTTCTAGTTTTGTTATGGTGGTTGTGGGTTTAGGTATTTTTGCTTGAAGGCTTTCTCTAGGTCTATTGAGAGTAGGTTGGCTAGCGATGCTAGCCATGCTAGCACGTCTGCTATTTCTTCTTCTTGTGCTTTCTTGTTTTGGTTTAGTATTGATTCTGCTAGTTCGCCTATTTCTTCTATAAGCCACGTGAATGTTGCGTATAGGCCTCTCTCGCGGTCTCTTTGTAAGTAATGCTTACTCATTAATTCTTGTATTTCTTTTAAGGTTATTTCTTGACGCATTTTCATCACTTTTCATGTGTTTTTTGTTTAAGGTTTATATTTAGTTTAGTATTATTTGTGTTGGTGTTGGGGGTGTCAAGCAAGAAAAAGAAGAGGACTTCCATGATGTCTGGTGCTGGGTTAGTTAGGTTCTTTGAGGAAGTTGAGGCTAAAGTAAGTATTTCTCCATACCAGTTAATCTTTATTGCTATATTATTTGCTGTGGCTGTGTTGGTGCTTGGTTACTTAGCACCAGTTCTTGTTCCTTAGAGGAATTGAGATCGTGTTTGAAAGTGGGAAAAAGTGGGATGGAAAGGAAACAGTGGGGTTACGCAGACTGCTCTCATATAAAATACTATAAAACTCCTCACCAATATCGTCATGAGTTGAGTGATGAGAAATGAGTAATACCTCCGAAAAAAGCGAGAGTCTCAACAAGAAGGTCTTTTACGGCAGAGTTAACTTAGAGAGCACTTATCTGGAATTCGAGGATATTAAGATAGTATTACACGAATACGGGGGTTTACTAAAGTACTCACGTGAGGGAAGGTCCCGCGTAGAGAAATACGTCGCGTACTCACCGGACACGTACCTCTTAATAAATCCTGTAGAGCCCGTCAACCTCCCCAAACCTCTAACAAACTTCATCTTACTAGAGTTTACTGAACCAGTTGTCATAGCACCCTCATCAACTGTGAAGACGTACTCTACATTCCCTATCGAGATAGGGGTTTTCATAATTAACGGGAAGAACTCAGAAATCTTAGATATCTTTAGTTTAACTAAGCAGAAGTACACGTTGTATGGGACGCCTAGAAGCGGTGTCGTGTGCAGGTACTGGCAGACTAGAGTCTCCACTGAATTACCTGAAACAGACTTACTTAGAGAGGGGGTTTTAAAACTCCAGATATCTAATAATTCTGAGTACTGGGTAACTATAAACAATCTAGTATTGAGCGTAAATGGCATGACAATATACTATGACGATAAACACGTCTCAACCTCAGCTCAAGTACTCGTCTTCTCGCAAGCACTTGCCGAGACTTCCTTCACGGACGAGCCCTTAAGAGAGGGGATGAGTAAATCTTTAACTATAAGAGGACAGAAGCGCCTACCAATAATTAAAGAGAGATTCGTTATGGAGTGGGGTCTGTGATGAGCTTAATAGATACTGTTATTTATGGTGACGTAACCCTACGAAATATCTTGGTATTCCTGATTTTAATGACTGTAACAGTTGTTTTAGCTAAGTTAATTACCATGGCTCTCAAGAGAGCACTCATAGATAAGATAAAGAGAAATTTGCTCGACATGATATTGAAAATCATCTACTACACTATAATAATCGTTGTCTTCATAGGCTCAACCCCACTACTAGGTATCAACTTGTCTGGACTTCTTCTAGCAGGAGGTATTACAGGAATAATAATAGGGTTCGCTCTCCAGAACGTAGTAGCTAACTTAGTCTCAGGCATCTTCCTAGCCATAGAAAGACCTGTGAGAATAGGTGACGGCATCTCACTAGGTAGCGTGACTGGAGTAGTTGAAGACGTGAATATCTTCTCCACCATAATAAGGACTTACGACGGGTTGTTCGTCAGAGTACCTAACTCAGCAGTCTTCACATCAAACATAACTAACTACACAGCACATGTTGCCAGGAGGTTTGAGTACGTCATAGGCATAAGTTACGGGGATGATGCGAAGAAAGCCATAGAAGTAATCAAGAAAGTAATTGAAGAACACCCACTAGCACTCAAGAGACCCGAACCTCAAGTCTTCGTTGATAACTTAGGCGAGAGTTCAGTCAACATAATAATTCGTGTGTGGGCGCCATCACAAGAATGGTACACGGTGAAAATGGACCTATTATGGGAAATAAAAAGAAAACTTGAAGAAAACGGCATAAGCATACCTTTCCCACAAAGAGTAGTCTGGTTTGCTAATAACCTTCGACTAGAAAATAAAAATACAGACAAGACATGAGCACGTTGTCCCGACCTTAAGAAGTCTCCTACTACCAACCATGTCACGCATTCAGACCTTCTCCCCCATCCTGAAGAGCAGGGGGAAGTGGATCTAAAGCTTTTATGAGAGATTCAGTCATTTCTTTAATTATTTTACTAGGTTCCTGAGCTTTCATGACGGCTGAAGCTACTAGAACACCCTGCGTTCCTAGTCTTATTGCTGCCTTAACGTCATCTCCTGTTGTTATGCCTGCTCCGGTAAGTATGAGAACCTCTTTATTTAATTCTCTAACCTTGTTAACAGTTCCTGTCACTACCTCAGGCTTAGCTTTAGAAACGGGTATTCCCGTACCTATTAGTTCAGGAGGCTCTATAGCAAGCATATGAGGACTTAAGACAGATATAGCTGCCGCTACTTCAGGAGTGTCAGCACATACTAGTGTCTCCAAGCCTAGCTTGCGAGCCTTACCCAAGATAAAGCTTATCTCATCTATCCTAAGTCTCTTCTCACTATGATTAATCATGATTCCAGCAGCCCCAGCTTCCTTAATCATCTCAGCTGTTACGTGCCCCGTATACGCACCCTCATCAACAGGATCTACGTGTTGGGCAAAAACGCTACTAAACGATACTGCACTAGCTATTCTTACTATCTCCGTAGCTGGCGGCAACAAAACAACCCTTACTAAACCGCTATATTCTCTAGCTACTGAGTCTGCTTCCTTAGCTATACTTAAGGCTCTCGACCCGTAGGAAGTCTTATAGCTCTTAAAGTTTATAGCTAAAACATACATTCACTCCACACCCATACTCCAGCGTCTTACCTTGCACCGAAGCTACCTACTTAATCCTCGCCTTCCTTCCCAGTCAAGAGCGACGTAGTTACTTTAGGCTTCTTTACCTCATATACCTTCTCCACAAAGAATCTGTCTTTAAGTTTCTCAAGTACTGAAGGTAGCGTAGTATACTCCATCTCTTCAGGACCCAGCCTGTGAGGCATGAAAGGTCCGTGTCTCCTCATGTAATCAGCTATCTGCTGCGCAATTCTGCGCGACTCATCAAACGCTACGTCATCGAATAAGTCAGCCGGACCTACTAACTTCCCGTTCTTGACTTGAAAACCGAGTGCTAAGACACGCGGTGGACCGTCAAATCTCGTGCACTTAGCGTGCCTCTGCGAGACAGGCATTAACGGGCCGTGATGAGAGCCTCTCATCCACCCAGCAACTAAGTGCGGGAATGCGAAAGGCTCTAGCACCTCACCAACTGCAGGGAAACCTGACTGAGCTCTAACTATGGCTACTGGGTCATCCTTACCGACGTACCTACCAGCCATTAAACTCAACCTCTCTACACTGACTACGGCAGCAATCTCGTTATCAGGCTTCCTGTAAACTCTCCTCACTATGAATCTGCCCGGAGTCCCTATGAGTGCCAAAATATCGTAAGATTCTTCAGGGGCTGAGAGTACTACTGCCTTATTCTCGAAAACATCAAAGATCTCGAATTTAAAACCTTCATGTATCTTAGGGTCAATAACCAAACCAGCAGTATTGAAGGGGTCGGCAAAAACCCTATATATGGGTAAGTTGAAGGCGCCCGGCTCTGTCTTATCAGCCATAAACACAACTATAGGTTCAGAAGGTCTCTCAACAAACTCCATCTCAGCAACTCCCGGTCCCAATCCCCTCACGTTACCCGAGAAAGCCTCGGAAAGTAAGTCTTGCCCAGCAGCGTACAGACCCAAATCTCTAGCAACGTTAGCAGCCTCCTTAAACGCGCTCCAAGCCAACTCATGTATTTCCGGCGCGTCAACTCCCCTCCTATGAGTCATTATGAGCTGGAGGTCATCACCGACATTAGTCACGTAGAAATCAATTATCAAACCCTTAAACTTAGCCTCCGCTAAAACTTTAGTCGCCACAGCAAGAGTCTCCGGATGAACTATATGGTGACCAGCGAGAGAACCTATGTCAGCCTTAATTACTGAAATAGTAGTCTTCTCTTGCGACATATCTAAACACCTCATATACTATACTCAAAACGAAGTTATAAGTTGTTGAGTCAAGAAACAATCCCCACCCATTTGCTATTCAGAATGTTGTGCAAATTCCGAGAGACCTCAATGAAGAGCTATTACAACTGAAAGCCACACCCTAAAGGGCGAGGAGGAGGTTAGAGAGTCTCAACTCACTCTATAACTCATCGACCTAAACTCTACGCACCAAGCCTAAACAATGTAACTAATAAACTATCCGGTGTTTAGTAAGTAGTTAGGTAAGCACTTCACCGTACTCGACACCTGTCTTAAAAGTTTCTTGAACAGTCCTTAGAACAACAACGTCGGTCAGCAAATACGTTAAAGCAGTGCTCAAAGGTATTCTGCCTGACTTAACCCCCTCTACCAACGATTCTAGGTGTCTAGTAAACTCCACGTTAGTCAAGATATTAAATCTCTCCTGAATATACTTAAGTACTTCAATACCTGTCTTAGTAGGTATTAAGTATTGTCTCTTCTTTGAGAGTATTAGGTAGCCATGCCTTAAATTATTTTCTATAGCTTTAGCGTAGGTACTCGGCCTACCTATTCTGTGTTCTTTCATCATCTTTATGATGTCTGCTGACGTGGGTAGTGGGATTCTAGAAGCGCTGATCACTTCTATTTTAGTCGGGATGTATCTTACAATCCCAGCTAAGTCATCATAAGTTCGTACTGGGTAAATCTTAGTAAATCCTTCTTTGAGGATCTTGAGTGGAACCTCAAGCTCTACTTGCTTATCACCTAAGTATACTCTGACCTTGCCGTAGAGCATTGTAGAAGGTTTTAGTTGGCTAGCTATAAAACGCCTGAATATCATTTGATATACCCTCTTATGAAGGTAGGTTAGGTTACTCACGAGAACATCCTCTTCCTCAATGATATCAACAGGCTTAGTAGGTCTTATACACTCATGTGTTCCTTCAGCACCCCACGCCCTCGGAGTAAAAAGCTCTAAAACACCTGACTTCTCCACATACTCTCTAGCAATACTTATCCCTAGACTAGAAACGTGTGTGCTATCAGTTCTGTGATAAGTTATGTAGCCGGACTCAAAAAGGTCTTGAGCCACCCTCATAGCGTGCGTTGGCGGGAGCCTCAATTCTCTGGCAGCATCAGCTAGTAGAGTGTCCGTAGTGTAAGGTGGCGGGGGGCTTACCTCCCTCTCGTAAGTCTCTATTACGTGAATAACCACGCCAGACCTGCTGACCTCCTCATGGAGCTTCACAGCTTCTTCACGATTATCTAGGAAGTAGTCTATTTTGAGGTTGTTAGGTAGATACGTTCTGAGTAGGTAGCCCCTGCTTCCCTCGTGTTCTAAGAACCTCTCAACAACCCACCTCAGAACAGGTGTCTGAACTCTTCCCCCACCCAACCACCTCTTACCGAGGTCTTCCTGAAGTATCCTGCTTAACTCGAAGCCTACTAATCTATCATCAACTCTCCTAACGATCTGAGCACTAACTTTGAGTAAGTCAATATTTCTAGGGTTCTCTAACGCTTTAAGAACAGCTTGTTTAGTGATTTCATGAAACTCTATCCTGTAGATCCTTGAATTTACAGAGCTCAACACCACGTGCAAATCATAAGCTATTTTCTCGCCTTCGTCGTCAGGGTCTGTAGCTATGTAGACCTCATCAACCTCCCTAGCTATTTTCTTAAGTGCTTCCAAGACCTTCCTACTATCTCTAAGTCTAATAGACCCGCACCTGGGACACTTCTGGAGCTCCTCAGTAAACTGATGCCCACAACTAGCACACCTCTTTATCGTAGTATATACTGGCGATACGTCAGAACCAGATAACAAGATGCCGTGCAACCCCTCATCATTGACTAAGTCTAGAACGTGACCCATGCTTGGCGCTATGGTAGCTAAGAAGATCTTGTCGTCGAAGGCTATAACAGTCTCGTAAGCTACGTAGCCCCCTATAAATCTCTTGCCAGGCGTGCCAAACATCCTAGCTATCGTCTTAGCTTTAGTAGGAGACTCGACCACGATCAACGCGGACCTAACCTTATCTAGGAGAAGCTCACCCCCAAGACCAGACCTGCTGAGTTGTTGCTTCTTAACAACTTCTGCTAAGTCAACATCACTTAACTTGACTGGTGTGTAGCTAGGTAACACATAACGCAGTTTCCTTTGGAAGATCTTGAGCAGGTCTTCGTCTTCGTAAAGAACTATAGACAAGCCTAAAGTCATGTGACCGCCGTAAAGCCTGCTACTACGTCCTGAAGCCTGGAGGTATGTCATGACATCAGGTATTAAAACAGTTACCTTCTCTTTCTCATCTCTTCTGATAACGAAAGAACTCAAGACTACCTTGCCGGAATTCTTGGAGAGAGCTTCGTCGATAGAGTCTCTTAATCTGTCTCTAGCTTTAAGCACTTCTACGCTTAAGTCTTTTAAGAAGCCTTCTAATTGTACGACGCCTCGTAAACCCTGAGTAAGCACTTTAAGAGCGCCGGGTCTTAGCGACAACACCTTGTTTATTAACTGCTTATCTTCTTCTCGCTGGACATACCCGTAAGAAGGTAACTCTTTAATCAACTTAATCAGAGTTAGTGGATTAAGTAGAGTTGAGTCTAGATCTAGCTTAAACTTAGGTATCCCGTAAAAAACAGTATTGTATACGTGGAGAGGCTCGTCAAGACCTCTAGTGAGTATACCATAATAACTAGAAACACCTACTAAGACATCAACTTTATTCTCTCTTAACTTGTCTATTGCTCTCCTACTACCAGCTATTAAAGCTCTCACACCAGAGTTGGTGAGGTGCGTAGCTACTTCTCTCGCTTTCTCTAGACCCATGTCTTTACTCACGAATAGTAAGGTTCCCCTATGTAGTTTCTTAATCAGCTCTTCTACTCTCACACTCGCTAAAGGCTCAACTACTTCTACAATATTTCTCAGATAATCAGTTATAGAACCTACCTCAAAACCTAGCAACTCACGCAAAACTTTTACTCTCTCTCCCCTACCTCTCCCGGTTGCGCTAGCTATTAGTACCTGACCTACATTCATGTAGTTAAGACTCTTACCAAGACTTAATTCTAACTCATCAATGTTCTTAAGTATCTCGTTGATTTTTTCTGAGTTTCCGCTATATTTGTAATAGAGTAGCTCTCTCTTAGCTGAGACAAGCTTCTGAACTATCTTGATAGACTCCTCGGAGACTCCCACCAAATTAAGCATGGTATTCAATAGAGATGAAGACTTAAGCAACGCGTCGAAGTCATCAATTACTGCTAGATAGTACCTGAAATTCTCAAATAACTTCTTGTTCCTGTGTAGGAACGTGTGTGTGATTACGTCGACTCTCTCCTCTGAAGAGACTCCGCTAGATTTAATCGCTTCAGAATCACGTATCTCAATACCTCCTGGATTGAGGTCCTTAAGAACTCTCAAGACTTGATTAGCTAAGTACTTAGTCGGTACTACGTATATTACGGGTCTACTCTTAGAAGCCGTATAGAGAGAGTAGACCTGAAGTAACGTGGACTTACCTACTCCTGTAGGAGCTATCAAAGCGAAAGACTCTCCTGACAAGATCCTTTTAGTCCAAGTCTTCTGAATACTCCACAAGACTTTCCCGCCAGTAACGGTAGAGAAAAACTCGGTGAACCTACTTAACTCCTCTCTCAAGAGCTCCATATGTATTGAGTCATGACCTGAATTGAGTCTCGAGAACATTAAAGACTTCATTAACGTTAACTCAGACATGACAGTACTTAACATCATTTAGCCTGTTAATATTCTTCATATCCTGAATAACCTTAAAAACATGGAGTCATAATAATTAGGTAGGGCAGAATTGAGAACCCTCAGTAGTGACGAGGTGAGGGCAGCAGACATAAACTCAGTCTTCTGGGGCGTTAGCACGAGACTTCTCATGGAGAACGCGGGAGCAAGTATTGCGAGAGTGATTAAAGATTTAACTAGTAGTAAGCCGTGCAGAGTAGCCGTAGTCGCTGGTAGCGGCGGCAAGGCAGGAGATTCTTTCGTGGCGGCAAGACACCTAGCAGGAGAAGATTATGAGGTGCACGTTTACTTAGTCTCAAAAATCATAAGGCATGAGGACGCTAAAGAGAACCTAGAGATACTTAAGAATCAACATAACGTCTTAATTCACGACTATAAGGCTGGCATGCTCCTAGACTATGACGTGGTAGTTGACGGGCTTTTAGGGATAGGCGTGAGGGGAGCACCTAAGGATATCTATGCTGACGCAATAAAAACAATAAATAACTCTAGGGGAATTAAAGTAGCTATAGACGTGCCCTCAGGACTTGACCCAGACACGGGAGAAGCACCTGGAGACGTTGTTAGAGCTGATGTTACGATCACTTTAGTAGCTCCTAAGCCGGGTCTTCTTAAAGCGCCTGACGTAGTCGGCAAGCTAGTAGTAGCGAACATAGGTTTGCCACCTAACGCGTTAAGAGCCGTGGGCCCGGGTGACGTGGAGGTCTGGTTTAAGAAGAAAGACTTGAGAGCTAAGAAGGGCGATGGAGGCAGGATCCTAGTCATCACAGGTTCTAAGGAGTTCGTAGGTGCCCCGTGGTTGACCGCCTTAGGTGCTTGGGTTGCCGGCGCTGACCTAGTTTACCTGGCAGCACCAGAGTATGTGCTTAAGTCTAGATTCTCGCCTGAGGTGATAGGTCTGCCTCTTGAGGGCGACTACCTAACTGAAGACTCTCTTAAAGACGTCATGGGGATAATGAAGAAGGCCGACGTAATAGTCTCAGGCCCTGGTTTAGGCGTTAGAGAAGAGACTAGGAGATTTGTTAAGGCCTTACTGACTACAGCACGCGAGATTAGAAAACCTATAGTCTTAGATGCTGACGCTCTAAAACTGGCCAGCAAAGAGGACCTCACCGGAGTTGAGGTTCTTATGACTCCGCACTTAGGTGAAGCAGCCATACTCATCGGGGTTGAACCTAGTCACCTAATCTCAGAGGACACTCTAGAGACTAGGATTAGCGTAGCTAAGGATATAGTAGAGCGCTATAGAGCAACCCTAATTCTGAAGGGCTATGTAGACGTAATAATGTCGCCTGACGGCAACTTCAAGATACGTACTGGCATAGGCCACCAAGACATGAGTTGTGGGGGGACAGGCGACGTGTTAACAGGTCTAGCAGCTACATCACTTGCGAGAGCTAAAGACCCGTTTAGAGCAGCGTCTATAGCTGCCTTTGTCAATGCCGTTGCTGGCGAGCTGGCTTATTTAATTGATGGCAAGTCTTCGCCGATGAACATACTCAAATACATACCTCAGGTTCTTAAAGAGCCTCTAAAAACTGCCTTAAAAGTGAGGGAGTTGAGGAGTAGCTCAGATAATGTGAGGTGAGCTCGCGTGAGTAAGTATGTCTTCGTGACTGGCGGAGTTCTCTCGGGTCTAGGTAAGGGAGTTACAGCAGCTTCCATAGCTCTGCTGATTAAGTCTATGGGTTACTCAGTTACAGCGATTAAGATAGACCCCTACGTTAACGTGGACGCAGGTACTATGAATCCTTACATGCATGGTGAGGTTTTCGTGACTGAAGACGGGGGCGAGACAGACTTAGATATAGGGCATTACGAGAGATTCTTGGACATGAACCTGTCTAAAGACAATAACATCACTACCGGCAAGATATACAGTATAGTAATCGAGAAGGAGAGAAGAGGGGACTTCCTAGGTCAGACTGTCCAGATAATCCCTCACGTCACTGACGAAATAAAACGCCAGGTAGAGCTCGTTGCTAGGAAGTATAGTAGTGACGTAACTGTAGTGGAGATCGGGGGGACTGTAGGAGACATAGAGGGTCTTCCCTTCCTTGAGGCAGCGAGGCAGTTAAGGCTTGAGAGAGGTTCTGAGAATGTTCTCTTCACGCACGTAGTCTTAGTTCCTAGACTATCTACTTTAGGAGAGCTTAAGACAAAGCCTGCTCAGCATAGCATGCAGGAGCTACGTAGGATAGGTATTCAGCCCGACATACTAGTTGCTAGGTCTTCTATTCCCCTGACTGACGAGGCTCGAAGGAAGCTATCTCTATTCGGTAACTTACCACCGTCACATATATTCAGTAATCCTGACGTAGACGTAATTTATGAGGTTCCTTTGAGGCTTCACGCTCAGGGACTAACTAAGGTTTTGTCTGAGAAGCTAAAGCTTAACTACGTAGAGCCTGACTTAAGTCTTTGGGCAGAGTACGTAGAGAAGTTCAGAAACCCTAAACATAAGGTTAGGGTAGCTATGGTTGGTAAGTACACAAAGCTAACAGACAGCTACCTAAGTATTATTGAGGCACTAAAGCATTCAGGAGCCCTGCTCAGGACAAGACCTGAGTTTATTTGGGTTGAGGCTACAGACGTGGAGAAAGGAGTTCTCAATATTCGAGATATCGTGAGTTCGGTTGAAGGGGCAGTAATACTACCTGGATTTGGTGAGAGAGGGGTTGAAGGGAAGATCAACGCAATAAGAGTTCTTAGAGAGGCTGAAGTGCCTGTATTAGGGATATGTTTCGGACTTCAATTAATGGTTGTTGAATTTGCTAGGAATGTCCTTGGTCTGGCTAACGCACACACCACTGAAGTAGACCCTAATACGCCACACCCTGTAGTAGACTTACTTAGTTCCCAGAAAGGAAATATAGTCAAAGGCGGTACTATGAGGCTGGGCTCTACCGAAGTTAGGTTAGTTTCAGGCACGCTCGCTTGGAAGATTTACAACGGTTCAGAGACCGTGAGAGAGAGACACAGGCACAGATACCAAATAAACCCGGCTTACCTACGCGCGTTCGAGGAAAACGGCTTCGTAGTGAGTGGGTTTAGTTCTGAAGGATTTCCTGAGATAATGGAGTTGAGAAATTATAGATTCTACTTTGGTGTTCAATACCACCCAGAATTTAAGAGCAGACCGTTAAGACCTTCACCTGTTTTCACAGCATTCATTAACGCGTTATTAACTTAACTGTCATCATAAGTGATCATATTGTTTTCGTGGTCTTAGCATTAGTCTTGCGTCCCCTACGCTACTCTCGTGTTTATTTAGTGTCTAAGAAGTCATGTCATGACCTCACTGTAAAGTCTATAAAGTGTTTAAACATAGTAGTGCTTATTTTTTCTGATAGGTTTTTATGTAGGGTCTAGCTCAATGAGTTTTAAGTCGATTGTGAGCATGAGTAGTGGTAAGTACTTGCTATTAGGTAATGAGGCGATAGCTCGAGGCGCTTTAGAGGGTGGTTTAGGGTTTGCCGCTGCTTACCCAGGCACCCCATCATCAGAGATTCTTGAGTCTCTAATCTCGGTGAAAGATATAGTCGGTATTTACGCTGAGTGGAGTGTGAACGAGAAAGTAGCTTTTGAGGCAGCTTACGGCGCTTCTTTAGCAGGTGTTAATGCGTTGACTGCTATGAAGCATGTGGGCATGAACGTTGCTGCAGATCCCCTAATGAGTTCTGCTTATACAGGTGTTGAGGGTGCTCTAGTGGTGGTTACGGCCGACGACCCTAGCATGCATAGTAGTCAGAACGAGCAAGACAACAGGTGGTATGGTGTTCACGCATACATACCTGTCTTCGAGCCTTTTGACGTCGATGAAGCAAAGAAAATGACTAAATATGCTTTCGAGTTTAGCAAGAAGTTTAAGCATCCAGTGATACTACGCACTACTACGAGAGTGAGTCATAGTAGGGGGGTTGTAGAGTTAGAACCTATACCAGAGGTAAGGGTTAAGGGGAAGTTTAATAAAGAAGATAGGTTTGTCGTCATGCCCGCTAACGCTAGGAAAAACAAGATTAAGCTACTCGAGAGATGGAACGCGATTTCCGAGGTCGTGAATGAGCTCCCGTTTAACAGGATTGAGGGTGACGGGAAAGCGCTGATCATAGCTTCAGGCAGTGCCTACGGTTACGTGAGGGAAGCACTCGATTACTTCAAGATTAAGGATAGAGTTAGAGTTCTCAAAATAGGAACTCCGGTGCCGTTACCTAAGAAGCTACTCATAGAAGCTGCTGAGGAAGTCGATAAGATACTAGTTGTTGAAGAGCTTGACCCACTAGTCGAGACGAGCGTTAAGTCAGTACTCTATGACTCAAGAATTGAAGCAGAAGTAACGGGTAAAGACTTAGTAGGTTATGAGTTCGAGTTAAATCACTTGAGGGTTAGGAGAGCTATAGCTAAATTCTTAGGTCTTGATTACTCAATACCTCAAGCACCTGGTCAGCCCATAATCAGCGTGCCAACTAGGATACCTACATTATGTCCGGGATGCCCGTACAGGCCGATATTCTTCGAGTTGAGGAGGCTGGTTAATCAAGAGAAAATACCTTATATTGCTTCGGGAGACATAGGGTGCTACTCGCTAGGATATAACCCGCCCTACAAAATGCAAGACGTAATGATTGAAATGGGAAGCAGTATAGGGGTTGGATACGGCCTCAGCATAACTACAGATGATAACGTGATAGCTATAATAGGTGACTCCACATTCTATCACGCAGGCTTACCGCCACTCATAAACGCAGTATGGCATAAGAAGCCGCTAACTATTATAGTATTAGATAATGAAGTAACCGCGATGACGGGTCACCAACCAGCCCCATCAAGTAAGGACGGTGGGGAAGCACACTACATACCTATAGAGAACGTGGTTTCAGGACTTGGTATTAGGTTTGTCGAAGTCATAGACCCTTACGACATCAAGACTGTCAGAGAGGTTGTTAAGAAGGCTCTGAATTACGTTAGGGAACATAAAGAGCCGGCAGTCATAGTTGCTAGAAGGAGGTGTGCGTTAGAAGTTGTTAGAGACCTTAGGAGAGCTGGTGTCGAGATAGTTCCCTACGTAGTCTTAGAAGATAAGTGTGTTGGTTGCGGTATATGTTATGATTGGTTTGTCTGTCCAGCAATAATGCCTGGGAGTGATAGAAAGGCGTGGATAGACCCAGAACTTTGTGTTGGTTGTGGTGCGTGTGCTCAGGTATGTCCTACGAAAGCTATAGTTCCCCTGAAAGAGTACAATAGAGAAGAGGTTGAGAAGTTCTGGAGGTGAGTATAGTGCTCAACATCCTTATCTCAGGAGTTGGTGGTCAGGGACTGCTAACCTTATCTAGGGTGTTAGGTCAGGCAGCACTCAATGAAGGTCTTAAAGTAATAATATCAGAGACTCATGGGATGAGTCAGAGAGGAGGTTCCGTAACAGTCTTCTTAAGGATAGGAGATTCTGTCATGGCTCCTCTGCCGCCTGAAGACGACATACGCCTACACATGTCAATGGAGCTTATTGAGGCTACCAGATATTCCTACCTCCATAACCCGAATACGGTATTAGTAGTTAACGATAAGATCATCAGACCCTCAGTACCTGGCGTGAAGGTTCCTTCAAAAGAAGAATTAATTAATGCTATAAAGAAAACAACCTCGCACTTCTACCTAGTTAGTGCTTCAGACACATCATTAAAACTTGGTAGTACCATAGGAGCTAACGTAGTCATGTTAGGGTTCGTGACTTACCTCTTAGAGAAAGCAGCAATAGTAACTAAAAACTCTGTATTAAATGAAGTACTTAAGCTAGGAGCTAGAGAAATCAACACTAGACTCTTTGAAGCAGGGTATCAGGAAGCCTTAACCAAAGTAGGTAAAGAGACTATAGAGTCGTTAAAAGCAAGCAAACACATCTAGCTTCACATCAAATCCCAATTCTCTAATCATTATTTTTCAGTGACATGAGCTTTTAATAACATGATGAACCTTGTAAGGTCTGATTAAATGATGTTGACCAGGCTTCTGAAAATAGATAATTTGTGTCTGACTTTCTTCTTACCCTAGTAAGTCATCAATTACTAGCGACCTCCTTAAAGGTCTTCAGTACTTCAGTGAATAGTTGATGCGGGAGAATCAAAGTTACGTATAAAGTACGTCCATTAAGAGTATTGGAAAGTGGTTGAGGGACGCACTTACAGGCTCTTCTAATAGACTTTATAGTGAATATTAGTACTTGATAGTAGTGTTCACGGCAGTGAGGGCTAATCTTCTTAGACTATGCAAGCTGAGAAAGTTTTATATGTGACCAAACAATTTGTATACCGCTATCTTAGCAATATCAGTGACTAGCAGTGTTACTATAGTAGTATAAGTCAGCGCTAATGCTATAACATGCGGGTATAGTGGAGGTATTATTATGCCTTTCCACACAAGTATTGTTGCGACTATGCTGTCAACTACTATAGTTAGCAACACGTACTTGCTTAGCTTCGAGCTCCAGAATGCCTTAGTTTCTCTAAAGTTCACTATGTTTAGAAGTCCTGAGATGAGGAGTACGTAGAACATGAAACTCTGTAGTTGTGGGTACGGTAGGTTAATGAGATTCGCTATAAATAACGCTATAAATAGCTCTACAAGTTTCACGACGCCGAGCAGAGTTGATATTGCTGTAAGCTTCCTAATATTCCACTTCTCCGGTCTCTTGCTTGGTCTCAGTACGTCAATACTTATGGATAAGGTTACAAAGTCGTAGAGAAAAAGCATTAATATCATGTGTGTTGGGGTTAATACCGGAAGTCCGAGAAGTAGCGTTGATATAGCCACAAAATACACTATGCTGAATGTCTTAACGATCTTGTTTATGGTCCAGACAACTATCTTCCTATAAGTCATTCTCCCAAGTCTTATAATGTCAGTAATCTCTCTTAGCCCCGGAGACGTGAGCACTACCGAAGCAACAGATTTTGCTACGTCAGTGGCCCCGCTCACAGCTATGCCTAGGTCTGCCTTCTTAAGTGCTGGTGTATCATTTACTCCGTCGCCTGTCATACCAACTATATGCCCTCTCTTCTGTAGAGTCTCTACAATATAGTATTTGTCCTCAGGCACTACTTCCGCGAACACTTCGGTCTCCTCAATATTACTGGCTAACTGTTCTTTTGGAACCTCTCTAACGCTAACGGCCTTCTCACCTATATTAACCTTGTTCGCTATAGCTTTAGCTATATGTATGTTATCTCCCGTAATCATTTTTGGAGTCACACCAAGGCTCCTTATAACATCTATAAACTGCTTGGAGTCTTCGCGGGGTCTGTCATATAATCCCAATAATCCAATAATCTCAACAGAGTTTTGCTGAGTCTCTACTGCTATGGCTAGTGGTCTAAGCCCCTCTCTACCGAGCTCTATGACGGTCTTTTCAAGGTTTTCTATATTGCTGTTAGTAGCTATCTGGAGGAGCGCCTGAGGCGCACCCTTAATAACCCTAATCCTTCGCTCATGAATCTGAGCAAGTGCTTCACTTCTCTTTGTTTCTGGCGTAAATGGCTTAAATTCTAGGATATTCGCTACACTTACGTCAATGTTCATCTCTTTAGCTTTCTCTCTAATAGCGTTATCTATAGGGTCTTTCGTCACTTCTTCAGATGCTAGTACCGCGTACAGCACCACATCTTCTTCGCTGTACCTACTATCTAATGGAATTACTTTATCTACTACTATTCTGTTCTCTGTTATCGTGCCTGTTTTATCTAAGCATATAATATCCATCATAGAGGCGGCCTCTACTGCTTCAAGCCTCCTAACAATTACACCGTTCTTTGCAAGCTCAACACTCCCTAAAGCGAGAGTTATGGTAGTCATGGCTGGCAAAGCTATAGGTATTGAGGCTAGCAACAACGTTAGAGCGAAGGGTAAGAGCTCTAAAATGTTAAGCCCTGCCAAAATGAGTTTAACTACGACTAAGATTATGAATAGAGAGTCTACTAAGAGAAGCCACTTAGTTATGCTGTTAGTTATCTCCTCTATTAAGAGTCTAGGCTTCGCTATCTGAACTAGCTCGACAGTTTTTCCAAAGCGCGTCTTCACACCAGTCGCAACAATCTTGATAATAGCCTCTCCCCTGACAACTGCAGTTCCAGCATAAATGTTATCGTTAACGCCTTTTCCTACAGGCATGGATTCCCCAGTCAATGCGGATTCATCAACAGTTACAGAACCCTCTAAAATAACACCGTCGGCAGGCACGACATCACCCATAGAGACCTTCACAACATCATCTGGAACAATATATTCAGCTGCAACGTTAACCCACTTACCATCTCTCAGAGCCTTCACAGTCACTTTTAATTTTGATCTAAGTACCTCAATAGCCTTACTAGCCCTATATCCGTGAATAACGCCTACAACAGCATTCACAAGAAGCAACGACACCATTATAGTGAAGTCTATATATTTCCCCAAAATAAAAGATATCGCAGCTGCCACTTCTATAGTGTAAGGCGTTAACCCCGTAAACTTCTTTAAGAAAGCCGCTATTACGCTCTCCTTCTTTTCAGGTACTTTATTAAGACCATAAACTTTCAGTCTCTCAGCAACATCCCTACTAGTTAAACCTACATACCTGCTCATTTAGTGCATCATCTGCCCTGTTAATTCGATAATTACTAAATTTATTTATACTTTATTAGATACAGCTTCGTTATCAATTAAGAAGCAAATACGGGGAATCTTTAATAGTGTTTGTGCTGCTCGGGCTTCTTTAGCTACTGACATGCCCTCATGAAGAGCTAGACCTGCTCGTTAGGAGTGTAAGTATTGATGCGGGGGGTGGGATTCGAACCCACGCAGGCCTACGCCATCGGGGCTCCCACCATGTTCGGACCTGAGCCCGACCCCTTTGACCTGGCTCGGGCACCCCCGCCAATAATGATATTTAATTTAGTGCTTTATAAGTTGGGTTCTGCCACACCTCATCTGACCTCCTCCCCGCCCTAAAGGGCGAAGAGCTACATTCTCGGTTCTCGCCGGGCACAGCTCTGCGCCCGGTAACTACGAATTCACGAGCACTAGATACCGAGTGCTTCTCTGAGTCTGTTCTTTACGGTCTCTGCAACTATTTTTCCGTCGATTCTGCCCCTAACCTTCTTCATTACTTCACCCATCACTATATTGAAAGCTTTCTCTCTCTTCGTTAACAAGGTTTCTTTAAGGTCTTCTATGACTTCATCCACTAGTTTTTCTAACTCGCTGACTCTTATTCCTGTATACTTCTTTATGAGTTCTTCCAGGCTGGCTTCCCCTCTCTTGAGTGAATATTCTCTTAACACTTCTGGTATTGCGTCCTTGCTCAAAACGTTCTCGCTCACCTTACTTAAGATAGTCTTCAAGACTTGCTCATCTATTATACTCACGTCAAGTCCTTCTGACTTAAGACTCTTTAAGTGTATCATTAGTGTCGTAGCTATTATGTGGGGCTGAACTTTATCACCTAGCTCCTCAACTAGGTTTAGGTACGTGTGGATTAGCGGGTCCCTGATTAGTTGTTCTGCAAGAGTTTTCGTTAGTTTATGATCTCTTATCAACCTCGCTAACAATTCTTCAGGTGTAGGTGGCTTAAGACGTTCAGCTTCTTCAAGTAATTCTTGGGTAACTGGGATAGGCTTAATATCTGTTTCTGGATACATCCTCATCGCTCCTGGCTGTGGCCTCATATACTTGGTGGTGCCGTCAGGGTTTGCAGCACGCGTTTCTTTAGGTATACCTACTAGAGCGTATCGGGCACGATCCACGACTGCTTTAAGAGCCCTCTCAGCAGAGTCTGCATCACTAATGACCAGGACGTACGCGTCCTTCTCTTTATCTAGCGAGAGAAGACTGAAGACCGCATCTCTTTCCTCTTCTGAAATTCCGTAAGACGGCAACTCATCACTGTGTATTATTCCTCCTACACCACCCCAAGCTTTAGCGTAGTCAGAGAGTTCTGTGCCGAATCTTCTCCCAGGCATTAACTCCTTCTTTAATAATCCGCCAAAACCCTTCAGGGGAGTTGCATAAATCTTAAGACCCTTACTCAACGAAGAAGAAACTAGTTTACTCCTAGTGTTGGAGAAGACGTTAGTCACGTCAACTATCAAGTAAGTCAAGTCATTCTCGCAAACTCCCCTCTTAATTAACTCTTCTCTTATCTCAAGTAGCTTTAGTTGTCTGGAAACCTCGTATTCTATAACCTTAGGTATTAACTCGAGTTTTCCAACACCCTTTACTTCCGTCTTGACACCCCCTTCTACAGATATGTTGAGGTCTTGCCTTATAGTGCCTATCCCTCTCTTGACTTTACCGCTCAACCTCAGCAACAACCCTATCTTGAAAGCAACTCTCATAGCTTGCTCAGGATTCTTTATGTCAGGACCTGTCGCTATCTCGATGAGGGGTATTCCAAGCCTGTCTAAATTATACTTGACGTAACCCCTTCCCTCATCAACTTTCCTTGCGGCGTCTTCTTCAAGACATATAGTCTGTATCCTTATCAGTCCCTCCTCATCTATTAAGTAACCCCCCACAGCAACTATAGCTGTTCTCTGAAATCCCGTAGTGTTTGAGCCGTCAACGACTATTTTCCTCATGACTTCTATCTCGTCAACCGGAGTAGAGTTCAGGGCTTTAGCTATAGCTAGAGTTATTAAGACTGCTTCTCTATTTAGTTCGTGAGGAGGCTCTTCATCCAGTTCTACTAAGCACGCATGACCTTCAGGCACTTCATATATTATGCTTCTTCCCCTCATGATTTCATACTGAGCCGCAGGATCTACTTCTCCAACCTCACTCTTAGCAACTCTTAAGAACCTCCTTACTTCCCTTCTTGAGACCTCCTCACTAGCTAGCTCGGCAGGACATGAACAGAAAAGCTTCTCTCTAGTAGCTAGTTGCTGGTGTATCTCAATACCTACTCTCAGACCTACTGAAGAGTAATCAATACTCATGAGTCCACACCGGGAAGAGCGAGTCTTTATGTACTGGATTATACTCATACGCTAAATTCTTGTGGAAGAGTTCAACATATTCTCTCCTATCAAGGCCGGGGTAATTACCAAGCATCCAAGACAGCTTCACATAAGCGGTCTCGCTCAAGATATCGTGTCCGGGTATGGCACCAGCTTTAAGGAGCTTCCTGCCAGTACTGTAGACGTTCATGTTAACCCTACCGAATATAGTCTGCGTTGTTATGACTGTAAGCACCTCTTCCTCAGTAGCTCTAGCTATGCTGTCTACGCACACATTCCTTACATGCCCTAATCCAGTCCCCTCAATAACCACAGCCTTGTAACCCTTGTCAACGAAGAAATCAATAATGTCGCAATCCATGCCTGGGTAGAACTTCAGTAACGCCACCTTATCACTGAACTTACTCATGACCTGAAAGTCTTCTCTCTTGCTCCTAGCAATGAATCTTTGGTTGATTAACTTGAACTTCGCGCCCGGGAAGTCTATCCTAGCTAAGGGCATATCATTAACTGATTGAAACGCATCTCTCCTACTCGAATGCATCTTCCTAACCTTAACTCCCCTGTGAGCTAAGACGTAATCATCTGAGATGCTTCCGTGCATACACACTACCACCTCACCGAATGGTGCTTCCTTAAAGACCGCTAAAGAAGCTCTCATGTTGAGGGCCGAGTCTGAGCTAGGTCTATCACTACTCCTTTGAGAACCGACCAAAACAACCGGTATAGGAAGGTGCCTCAAAGCAAAAGCTAGTGCTGAGGCCGTGTAAGTCATTGTGTCGGTACCGTGAGCTATGAGAACCCCGTCAACACCTGACTCAATCAGCTTCCCCACCTCACTGCCTAGCTCAGTCCAGTACGCAGGAGTTAAGTCCTCACTAAATAGTCTGCTGTACTCTATCACAGCAAGCTCTGACGTGTAGTCAATAAACTCGGGAACTGCCTCAAGAAGCTCAGTAGCTGTTATTGCCGGCCTCACAGCCCCCGTCTCGTAATCAACTTTACTTACGATAGTTCCGCCAGTACTCAAGAAAGTAAGTTTAAGACTGCCACTACCTCTAACAACACTGCGGGAGAGTTCCTGCTCATGAAATCTCACAACACCTTTTCTCACAACTTCTACCTCAGCATCGCTTACGTCAACACCGACGTTATACCCATTATCTAGCTTAATCACTAAGATCTTGTCAGAACTAAACTCACTCTTAGGTAAGACTACACCCTCATAAACTAGAGAACCCTTCTTAATCCTTACTCTATCTCCTACGCTCACGTATGAAGCCAAGCCAACACCTCAATTAAAGAACTTTATAAAAGTAATTATTCCTTTAGCTAACACGAAATTAAGTAGAGACCTTCTCCTTTCTAGGCACTGAAGAAGGAGGCACTACAGTAGGTACTGGAAGTCCAGCTTCTTTCCTCTTCCTAATCCAGTACTCACGCCTGTTCCTCTGCTTCGGCGGGAGATTCCTCTTAGGTCTCTTCTCTATTTTAGGGGTTTGACTCCTGACTTTACCAGCCTTAGTCATCGAGCCGTGTGTAGGCATGTCCTCAACCCGCATTAAAATGCTCTCAGAGAATTATAAGCTTTTATATCGAGAGACATACCAACATTTAACAGGTTAGTTATCTTAGCAGTCGCGATACTACTGTCAAGAACTCTTAAGAGTTTTATACGATGTCAAGAGGAAATCAGGTGACTTAATGACTGCTAGAATAGACAGAAGTAATGATTTAGTGTTATATTTGTTGCAGTATCTCGTGACGCGTGCGTAAGAAGAGGAGAAATAAGTGAAGCGACAATTAGCAAAGCGTGTCTAGAGGGTTGACAACTGTTTCGGTGCGTTGGGTTTATAATGGTTTTGTAGGGTTTTATGTTGGTGTTTGGGTGAGTCTGGGTGGCGAGGGGGCGGTGCCCCGAGCCACCCAGGGACCAAGCTAAGATGTGAGTCCCGTGCCGTCGGGCTTGAAGAGTGCTTATGACCCCCGCGTAAAGTAGCTAGCAACCAAGATGAACCGCGGCAAGATGCACAACCCATCCTAGAAAGCCTACAAAACCTAGGACAGGAAACGGTTAATTCTTGACGGTAGTATTGAGGAGGCCGGTGCTTATTTTACGTCTTGGGCGCTGAACACCGCGTTTAGTTCTCATATATAAATTTTCGCAAGTTATTTTTATTTGGTGCTAGTGGTGAGGGTAGTAGCTCTTGATACGTTTATTGGGTCTTTAATAGCTGACGCTGAAGGTAATATAGTCGTGAAACGCTTAGTTAGTAAGACTAACGTGAATGAGTTAGCTGAGCGTGTTTTGAGACTAGATAGCGGTGAGGCGACTGAAGAGTTTGTTAGTAGTATTGAGGAGTTGGTTAGGATGTATGGTGATGATATTGAGGTAGTAGTTCCTGATGAAGATCATGCTAGAGTAGTCTCTTCACTAAAGCTGAAAGCGCTTGTAGAGCCAGATAATAGCGTTCTCCGCAGGCTACGCGATTCTTTAGTCTCGACGGTAATTAGTGAAGGTATTGTGAGGTCTGAGGATGAGTGGGTATCGTTTCTAAATCAGGTGATGCTTCAGGTCACGAGGATTAAACTCAGGAGCTTTGCTGCTAAGAGAGACTTACTAGCTATTCAGGCTATTAGGTCTATAGACGACATAGACAAGACTATAAACTTGTTCGCGTCTAGGATGCGTGAGTGGTACAGCGTTCACTTCCCTGAGCTAGACGACTTAATAGAAGATCACAAAATGTATGCTACGGTAGTTTACGAGTTCGGTAGTAGGGAAGAGATGTCTCTTGAGAAGCTGAGGAAGTTAGGTTTTAGCGAGAGTAGAGCCGCTAAAATCTATGAGGCCTCGAAAAAGAGTATGGGTGCTGACTTATCAGAAGTAGATGTTGAGAGGATAAGAGATTTTGTAGGCACTATATTGAACTTATATGAATTGAGAGATAAGCTTTCAGAATACTTGAGTCAGGTCATGAAGGAGGTAGCCCCGAACATAACGGAGCTCGTGGGACCCACCTTAGGAGCTAGACTATTATCACTCGCAGGGAGTCTTGAAGACTTAGCTAAGATGCCTGCAAGCACTATACAAGTCTTGGGAGCTGAGAAAGCGCTATTTAGAGCTTTAAGAACTGGTGGGAGACCTCCGAAACATGGTGTGTTGTTCCAGCATCCCGAAATACACACAGCGCCTAAGTGGCAGAGGGGTAAGATCGCGAGAGCCGTCGCTACTAAGCTAGCTATAGCGGCTAAGGCCGACTACTTTACTGGCAGGTTTATAGCGGATAAGCTTAAGAAAGACCTGCAAGAGAGGATTGCGGAAATTAAGGAGCTGTACGCTAAGCCGCCTGCTAAGCCAGTACCTGAGAAAGTTAAAGGGCCTGAAAGACCTCCGTTTAGGAAGGGTAAAAGAGGGAGAGGCGGGAGGTGATGAGAGATGATCGAAGTCACCAGTATTAAGCCTCACGAGAAATATGGCGGTGTATACTTGGTCGAGCTAGAGGACGGCAGTATTAAGTTAGCCACCAAGAACATAGCTCCGGGCAAGAGAGTCTACGGCGAGAGACTCTACACGTATGAAGGTGTAGAGTATAGAGAGTGGAACCCCTACAGAAGTAAGCTGGCAGGGGCTCTGCTGAAGGGCATAGAAGGACTATTCATAAGTAGAGACGTTAAGGTTCTCTACTTAGGTGCTGGGTCAGGGACTACTCCAAGTCACGTATCAGACCTGGTTGGTGAGAAAGGTGTTGTGTACGCTGTAGAATTCGCGCCTAGAGTGATAAGAGACTTGTTGAGAGTCTGTGAAGACCGCAAGAACATAATTCCTCTACTGAGTGATGCGCGCTTCCCGCAGAAATATTCTCACATAGTGCCTTTAGTTGACGTGTTATACGCGGATATAGCTCAACCAGAGCAAGCAGCTATCGTAAACATAAACGCTAAGTACTTCCTGAGAGAGGGTGGCTACCTCTACCTAGCTATAAAGTCTAGAAGTATTGACGTAACTAAAGAGCCTGACGAGATCTATAAGCGAGAAATAGACACGCTAACTCGCGGAGGCTTTGAGATAGTTGATGTAGTTCATCTAGACCCGTTCGATAAGGACCACGCCATGGTCTTAGCCAGGTATGGAAAGAGTTAACACGTTCGTTTTTGGCAGAGAGTAAATAAATACTTATATTACGGTATTACCTAAATTATTATTGATGATGATGGAGTCTAGGGCGAGAAGTAAGGAGGTGCTTAAGAGACTCTACGAGGGAGTCAATAACGTATTGAATAGAGTTAGTTTTAGGTATGAAGTCATTAATTTCCCTATCAAGTATCGAGAGAGGTCTATAGATATAGTCGCTAATAGCAGAGAACACGGGACCCTCATAATCAGAGTTAAAGACTTAATGCACGTAAATAAGAATGAAGCTCAAGACTTAATTAAGTCTTCCCTAGCATTGGATGCCATACCTTTCGTAGTCTCAGAAGCTCCAGAAGTTTACGAGAATATAGTGATTGAGAGAGAGGGAGTCTACTTGGTTAACTTGAAGACCTTCCAAAACATGTACTCGGGTGGAGAAGACTTGATAGCCTTATATAAGAGAGGAGAGTTGTTCGTTAGAGTTGATAGTGAGGTCTTCTCTAAGAAGAGGACGGAACTAAAACACACTCTGACGTCGCTCTCGTCATTATTAAACATATCTAGGAAGACCCTAGAAACTTACGAGAAGAGAGGAGGTAACATAACTATAGAGACGGCAGAGAAACTAGCCTCAGTACTTGGTGAGAAAGTCGTGAAGTCTATATCTGTGCAAGACTTGAGAGAAGAGTTTGTTAGTAGGGCTTTTAGAGAACAGCAAGGACTTGTCAGCAGTAGTGCAGTACACATAAAAAACAACATTAAGAAGTTGTTCGATGTGGATGAAAGCAAGATCTACGAGATAAGGCGATCAGCACCAGACTACATAATCAAAGATAAGGAAACCCTCATAACGGTGGATGTGACGAGATCTCGCGGCTATAGTATGAGAGAGATACTCATAAAGACTGGCGAATGCGTTAAGTTCTCTAAGATTACGGAAACCGGGGTCAGAATAGTCACGGATGACGCTGAGAAAGCTAAGATAATAAGAGATAGCTTCTCAGCTATTGAGAAGAAAGACCTGGAAGTAATTAAGGTTTAAGGTATATGAAGTTCTTTATTAGTGGTCCTCCAGGCGTTGGTAAAACTACCGTATTTCTTAGAGTTATTGAGTTGCTAAAGAATGACGGTTTGAAGATAGGTGGTTTTATCTGTCCTGAGGTTCGGAGAGGTGGTCAGAGAGTAGGCTTCAAAATAATTGACTTAATGAGTGGTGATGAGGGTTGGTTAGCCAAAATATGTGATAGTGGGGGGCCACGTGTCGGGAGATACTGTGTTGATGTTGAGGATGCAGTAACTATAGGAGTCAACGCGATCGAGAAAGCTCTAGAGAATGCTGAGTTGATAGCTATAGATGAAATAGGTCCTATGGAATTATCAGTACCTCAACTTAAGTCAGCTATCTACTACGTCTTAAAAAGTAATAAAATTCTACTAGCCGTCATCCACTGGAAGTTAAAAGAGAGCTTACTTAAACTAGTAAGTAATCAGTGGGAATTATTTCCTGTGTCGGTCTCAAACAGAGACCGGATTCATGAGACTCTATACTTTAAGATACGGGCTTCACTATATTAGCTTTCAAACCAGATAATATTATGGTATGGGGGAACGGTGTCACTGATGAAGATAGAGCTGGAACGCCGCATACTCGAGATAGTTAAGCAGCGAAGTAAGAGTGGTGTTATTCAGAGTGAGTTATGGTCTCTTCTAGGAGTTGATAATAGAGAAGGCTCGCGAGCAGTCCTTAGCTTAGTTCGTAAAGGGTTGATAAGAAGAGAACAAATACTCTATAAAGGCAGAAAAACATACGTGCTCAAGTACGTACCAGAGAAGCTAGAAGAGATAAATTTCAAGATTAGTTTAAATCCTGTCATTAGATTACCGTGCTTCACGTGTAAAGAATTATATAGATGCGGTACTGGAGGCTTCTTCAATCCATACAAGTGTAATCTGCTAACTCATTTCTTACAGAGCTCTTCCACATGATTGATTTAACTGAGAACTTCCCTGAGTGAGGTCCACATACACTAACCGACTTTACTCTCTAGTATCGAGAATCAGTTTCCACCGACTTCCTTCCCACCCTAAGAGACTAGGCTTTCAGTAGTAAATATAGTGCTTACGTAGTTATTGGTTAGCTGAGCCTATACTCAATAATCACTCCATACTATTGAGGAGATTGGTTGAGTTCCAGGCAATTAAACCTCATATTTTTAACCTTCCAGCGTCTCTGACTCTCTTATGTTTAAATTTTCTAATTTGTATTATAATACAGTAAAATTTATATTTTCTTTCAAGAGAATGAATTCGGCGGATGAGTACGTGAAGCCTGATGCAACTGTTAAGAGAGTTTTAAGAATATTTACTGTTAGAAATCTAGGTGTTCTAGCACTTATTACTCTTTTGCTGGCAGGTTCTGCTCTGACAGCTTACTATGTTGTGATGAATAGTGAGAATGCAGGTCCTGGAATTCTACTTACTATAAACCTCTACGATATAAGTGTTGAAGAGAAGAAATTAGTGGATGTGACTTCAAAGATACTTAAAAATCCTGATGTACTTATGTATTTGGAGATTAACGCTATAACTCCTTCAAGTCTCGAATCTGAGGAAGCTGCATTAACGATGACTAAAATTACTGCAAAACCTAAGAAGACAGTATTCATTCGTTTAGATAAGCTACTTGAAATCTCGAGAGAGTGGATTTCTATATATAGTTTGAGAGAAGGAAATCCTGAAGAGACGTACTCAGGATTAATAATTAGGTTGTTCATCTATAACGGTAGTTCTGGCGACATACTGTTTGAAGCATACGACTCCATAACCTACAAACCAGTAGAAATAACGCGAGAAAAATCAATAAGAGTCACAATGAGTTTAGTAAGAGATTCACTAAAGCCTATTAAGCTCTACGTAGAACACGCCATTGTTAGGCAGTATGAGGTCTTACTCTTACAAGCAAGTATTGAGGAGTTCGGTAAGGGAATAGAGCCTTCAGGACGCTGCGGGATTTGGTGGATAGAACGAGAACTAGTGACGCTAATTGGCCCGGCGAACCTAACTACTCAATTACCGAGTGACTACTTCAACAATCCCAATGGGGTCTTGTACGTGAAAACGCCAGTACTGATAGTAAGCAATCCTCTCTCGCTAAGCGGTGTGGTCGGCGCAAGTATTAACATAGGTATAAGTCAAGGAAATGTAGGAGTTTACCCAACTCTCACGAGCGGGGCAATACTTAACTCAACAGCAAGCGGTCTCATTCCAAACGTGAAGTTATGGAGAGGTAGTGGCTTCACGTGGGGCGGGTCCACATACTACTTCGGCTACAATGCGGTAGTAGAGCCACTCCAGAGTAAGTGGATATGGATATGGACTAGACCTATGTTCGCTATATACAAAGTTTATAGAGTCACATGCACTGGTAGAGGTAGTGAGTTAATTCGTGTGTATATTAGAGACGACGCAGAAAGTGCAATCTATGACGTACTAACTAGCGGGCTTCAAATAGTGGGAGGCATGAATGACGGGTTACCTCATGACAACTTAATGCGGATGTTCTTTAACGGAACTGAGTTAATAAATCCAAAAATTCCGAACACGATGCTAGCGGACGGAATACTGCAACCGAGGGAATACATGGCTTTTGAGCTGATCTTCCCGTATTTTGACGTTTGCGAAAGTGATTTTGAAGTAGGTATTCCAGTCGGGGCGGCGGCAGCACTAGCTGTGTGTATAGGGCTTGGCTACGGTCCTAACACACCAGCATGCCTGGCTGCTATAAAATTCTCTTCAGCATTTCAGGTCTCCATATCAGCACAGGGACCTTCAATACGTATTAGTGGTAACATAGTCAATCACGGAATGTATGATGGAAGAGGCTACAACGTATCCGAGGTTGTATACATGTCTATTAGCCAGTATCAATACAAAAGCAATACCTGCTACTACAACGTCCCTGCTGGAATATACTTTAGGCTTGAATAACGTTAGCAGATAAAACACGTAAGACCTAGACTTTTAGTCTCCGCCTTAAGAAACTTACAGAATCCTTGGGTCGGGAAACGGTTTCTCAGAAATTACTTATAAGACTCGTGTTCTTAGTGTATTGGTGGTTGTGTGGGGAGGAGGAGTAGGAAGAAGTATAAGGTGTTTAGGCCTCCGCAGAGGACTTTGCCGAAGATTTTTCAATGTCCTGCATGCGGTTCAATGACTATAATAGTAGATGTTGAGACGTACGTCAACGACGCTGGTGAGGAGAAGAAGAAAGCTTTAATTAGGTGTATGAATCCAGCGTGTGGGTTGAGAGCCGAGTTAATAGAGTTGCCTTCTATCTTTGAGGCTGTTGACGCGTATTCTAGGTTCTTAGAACTCTTTGGTAGTGATAAGATGAAGACTTGGTTTGAGAAGGGGGAGTCTAGTGAGTGGACGTAGGTTCTGGGTTGACTCGTATCTCAGAAATAAGCTTAACTCGGGAGAGAAGATACACTTTACTCTACTAGATCCTGACAAAATAAGTGACTCGAGTAAGGTTGATAAGATAGCTGAGACGACAGTCTCTGAAGGTACTGACGCGTTCTTGATAGGCGGCTCGATAGGAGTCTCGGAAAGAGACGTAGATGAGGTAGTAGTTAGCTTGAAGAAGTGGGGGTTGCCAGTAATACTGTTTCCAGGTAACGTCTCAGGAATCTCGAAGCATGCTGACGCCATACTCTTCATGTCACTCTTAAACTCAGACGACCCCTACTTCATCATAGGAGCTCAAGTACTTGGGGCGCCGCTCGTAGCTAAGTACGAGCTGGAAGTCCTCCCTACAGGATACGTGATAGTCGGGTACGGAGGCGCAGCGGGTTACGTTGGGAGAGCGAGACCAGTCCCCTACGACAAGCCAGAACTTGGTGTGGCATACGTCTTGGCAGCTAGGTTCTTAGGTATGAAGTACGTGTATCTGGAAGCAGGTTCAGGAGCTCCAGAACCTATACCACCCAAGTTCTTGAGGAAAGCTTCAGCGGTTAAGGGAGACTCCGTGCTGATAGTTGGTGGTGGAATAAGGACCTACGAACACGCTAAAGAAGCTATTAATTCGGGTGCTGATATAGTAGTGACTGGCACCGCAATAGAAGAGAATGCCGAGAAAGCCAGAGAAATCATAAGAGCTGTTAAGAAGAAATAGTGTTTTCATACATTAAATTATTCTGAGAGAGATTATTACTCCGTACTTCCTCTCAATATTTGCTAATCTTCTCTTCAGCTTTCTCGTTGACCTAGCTTCTTCTTTAGGTACTACCACCGTGACTATACTGCCGTCAAAAGTTATCTCGGCTGAGGGGAGAAGCGATAATATTGCTTTCCTAACTATAGCCTCGAAGTCACCCCCTACCGCCTGCTTGACTGGAACTACGACAGTTTGCTCGCCGAAGGTATACATCTCGTACTCGAGTTGCCCACTTAAGAAGTCTCTAACTTCAACTACAGGTCTTGCGAGGTCTGCTTCCTTAAGACCTGTCGGCAACTTAACACTCATGCTGACATCATATACCTTACGCACCTCACCCTCCTCTAGGAAAAGCACTGTATCAATGACTGAAGGTATCATACCTAAATCTATCCTCCCGATGAACCTCTGTAATGCGTCAATAGGTGATGTTGCGTGGATCACTCCGATCATGCCTATCCCGGCGAGCCTTAAATCAACATATAGCTTGAAATCGTTATCCGTCCGCAACTCATCAAATACTGTGTAGTCGGGTCTCGAGAGGAGAAGTATGTCGTGAAGTTCATCAGAAGTAGCGTACGTTTTAGAATATTGAGTGACTTCAGGAGGTAGGTGCATGTCTCTAGGAGACTCAATAGTCTTGACGACCTTGTTCTTCCTTCTGTAGTAGTCCGCGAGAGCTTGAGCGAATGTGGTCTTACCCATCCCCGGAGCACCAGCTATTAATATGCCCTCGGCCTTCTCCTCAAGTCTCTTCATGAGTTTTTCTGGGAGGACGTAGTCTTCCAGCTTAGGCCTCACAAGAGGCTTTACCGCAGTTATTTCCCACCCATCACTCATCGGAGGTCTCGCTATTATTATTCTGTATTGATTCAACTGTATTATTATTGAGTTAGGTCTCTCGATCTCTATAATGGCTTCAGGGTCTGTGCGAGCCACTTCAAGAATCTCATCAGCTATTGCTTCTATTTCTTCTCTACTTAATGGGTTCTCTGAGAGCTGAACGAGTCTCCACTTACCAGGTCTTCCCTGCTTGGCGTAGGGGGGTGCTCCTTCCTTCAAATGTACGGACATAGTCTTCTCGTCAAAGAACTTCTCAAGCGTTATCAAGCGACTTCTAGGCGGCTCCACGTAAAAAACTTTCACTCCGAGAGCCTCGCTAGCTAGTTGCTGAGTCTTTGATGAAGTTATTAAAGTTGCGCCAGTCTCTAGAGCATACCACCTAACTAGAGCGTCTATATCTTCAGCTCTCCTACTGCTGGAGAGGACCTCGACTGGTATCCCCCTAGAACTACATGCTATTCTAACAAACCTCATTTCATCAAGTCCTAGTATGCCGAGCGACCTATTACTCTTAGCTAGAGACTCGAAATAATCTATGAGTTCCCTGAGAATGACTAGAGTGCCTCTAATCTTGCCCTCTACTACAATCATTTTAAGTACTCCGTTAGTTATTACGCTAGCGTCAGGCACGTAAGTCTCTACCCCAACTTCTCTCACACCACACACCCATCTCAAATATTTAAGATAAGAACAATTATAACGCTATCTCAGAGGACATCACCCATTCGCGGTCTAGGACCTCTCGCGAAGCACTAACCTCTCTCGTCACGAACAGGTTCTAGAGGGTTTGGGGGCGTGCTCCCCTTGCGAGTTTAGTCTCACGCCAGGTCTTGGAGACTCTCTTCTTGTCCTGTACAGGTCTCAGAGCTGTAGTTTCTGAGTATATTCGTGAGTTCGTCTCTCAAGAATTTTGAGGCGGGTTTTCTATAGTGATGTGGTTAGTGAGGTGTTCAACCATGGTAACACATAATTAATAAGGTGTCGTATGGTGTTTTTTAGGGGTTTGAATGTCAATCAGTGAGATAGAGGAAGAGGCTAGGAAGATAGTTGAGGAGGCCGGGAAGAAAGCAGAGGAAATCTTGAGTAAGGCTAGGAGGGAGGCTGCGGAACTCAAGTCAAGGTCTTTAGTAGGTCTTCTCGGACCTGAAGAGAAAGAGAAGATTGTGAGAGAGTTTGAGTTAAGGATTAAGGATATCGAGTTGAGAGCAGAGGAACGAAGGCAGGCAATTCTAAAGTCTTTTGCTGAGAAGAAGAAGGACTTAGTTAAAGAGATAGTTGATTTAGTCATGGGTTTAAGGGAGTTATGATGGCACTCATAGTGTCTACTCCTGAGAGACTCCACTACGTCAGGTTGCTAATCCCTAAAGACTTGAGTAGTAAGGCCACTAACGTACTTCAAAGTTTAGGTGTTATTCACGTAGAGACTTCAGGAGAGTTAAGTGAGGAAGACAGAGAGAAGCTCAGGATCTATGCTGAGAAGGTACGGTCTTTCTCAAGTCTAGTAGATACTGTCGAGAACTACTATAAGTTCACTATAGTAGACCTCAAAAAAGAAGTTAGTCTTGAGGATTTAGATAGGACGGTAGATGAGCTCTACCTCAAACTGAGTAAGGTACATCAAGAAATCGAGAACTTAGTTAATAATAAGAAGAAACTAACTGATGAGATCAGTGAGTGTCTAAAACAAATTAAGGTATTGGAGATAATCAAGCGTGAAGTCGGTGAGGACCTGAAAGTTTTCGAGCTTTCGTTTACTGGGGAAGCGCTCTTCTCTGTTGTGGCGTTAGGTAAGTCTCAAGACATGGAGCCGCTTATTACCTCAATACCTAAAGACGTAATATTCAAGTTTGGCCTAGTAGAGGACGAGATGATAATTTTTGTAGTTGGCGTTTCTAGCGCTTGGAAAGAAGTTCAGGAGTTGCTTAGTAGGGCTAGAGCAGAAATTATAGTATTTCCTAAGCAAGACATCACGATATCTAACTACTTAAACTACTTGAGCAAACACGTAGAAGAACTTAGAGCTACTTTAGCAAAGATAGACCAAGAACTAGAGAAAATCTTGAGAGATAACCTAGAGTTACTCGCCCTAGCTAAGGTAATCAACGACATAGTTAAGTCTAAACTTGATTTCCTCCTCAGTGCCGCTAGCGGGGAGTACTTGTTAGCCATAGAAGGGTGGGTTCCAGAAGAGTCTATCAAGGCGGTAGAAAACAAGCTAAGCAGTGAAATAAGTACTTATTTAATAGTTAAGGTTTCGTCAGACAAGAAGCCTCCCTCGAAATTAAGGAATCCAAGACCGCTCAAGCCTTTCGAACTCTTAACAAAGTTTTACGGCTTGCCATCACCTGGTGAGTGGGACCCTACCCCGATCCTCACATACTCTTTCTTAGTATTTTTTGGGTTGATGATGGCTGACGCTGTCTACGGCTTAGTACTTCTTCTGCTAGTTAAGTATGTCTTGGATAAGAGCGGGTTCGTAGATAATCCCTACTCACCCGGCTACTCTTCATTAAAGAAGATGTTGCTAACGTTGAGTATCTCGGCCACAGTCTTCGGCGTGTTATCAAACACTTTCGCAGGATACTCAGTAGGTTTAGAAAGAGGACGTATTGTGTTGGTCGTTGCTAGTAACGGGGGCGGTGGGCTAATTAACGTGCCAACTCTAATTAATTTAGCAGACCCCATGTTTTTCCTAGTTTTAGCGCTAGTTATCGGCCTTATACACATAAACATAGGACATGTTCTCTCAGTTGTTGTAGGTTTTAAAGCGAGAGATTTAGGTAGAGTCTTGAGTGGGGTCGGCTTAATAATCTCAGAGATTTTCGGCATACCATATGTTTTGCATGAATTCCTCCACTACGAGTTGTTGCCCTTGAGTGGAGAAGCATATACTTATATTCTTTACGCATCACTAATCGGAGTATTAGTAATGATAGTAGGGACTGTCAAATCTTTAGGTGGTGTGGGCCTCTTCATGTGGATATTCAACATCACTGGCTTGTTAGGAGACGTCCTATCGTATTCTAGACTAGCTGGGTTAGGTATAGCTACTTACGTAATGGCTGTCAACTTCAATAAGCTATCTTTCAGCATCTACGAATATTTCTCGAGGTTAGCGCCTGTCGTAGGTGCTGTCTTGGGCTTGGTGGTGATGCTGGCTGTCGCAGTATTCATGAATATGTTCAACCTGGTTTTCGGAGCTATAGGAGGCTTTGTCCATTCTATGAGGTTGTGCTTCGTTGAATTCCTTCCTAAGTGGTATGACGGAAACGGGAGGGAATTCATGCCATTTACTTTGAAGATAGAAAAACACGTTACTTTAGGTAAGATCAGATAGTTCAGCCCTAGATCCTGCAAGCTTTAGTGAACTATCGTGAATAGAGTTTCACTTATTTAAGGCGGGCCAACTCTGTTGAGTCGTAGTGAGTCAAATTTTTGTGTGCAAAGCTTAAAAACTTTTTATAAAATTTAACGAGGTGTGTGTAGTGTCTTTGAGTCCTCAAGCTGTAGCGTCTCTCGGGCTTGCTCTAGGGGTTGTAGGAGGTGTTATAGGGTCTTCAGTAGGTATAGGTAGAGCTGCTTCAGCAGGACTTTCCGTCATATCTGAGGATCCAGGCAGTTTTAAGCAAGTACTCATACTCTCTTCTTTGCCCATGACTCAGACATTCTATGGGTTCATATTCGCTTTGCTAGGACTTACTTCTGTTCTACCAGGGATTCCTGAAGTGACTTGGCTTAAGGCAGGCGCGTTCTTAGGTATAGGAGCTTTCGTCATGGTTGCAGAGTTATTCTCGGCGTGGTATCAAGGTGTGATATGTATGTCTGGTATTATTGAGTTGCCTAAAGCCGGTGGCAGGATGCTAGTCCCGTCACTAATACTTGCTGCTTATGTTGAAATGCTCGGCATATTAGGAATGGTCCTCGGATACCTACTAACGACGTTAGTTGCTGGCTTACCAATCTAAGACTCTCCTACTAGCGAGGATGAAGACATGAGCTTAGAAGCGTTACGCGCAGAAATCCTGAAGAAAGCCAGAGCCAAAGCAGACGCCATAATAAAGAGTGCTGAAGAAGAAGCTAAGAAGATACTAGATGAAGCTATGAAAGAGTATTCGAGGAAGTATGAGTTAGCAAGAGAAGCTGAGTTGAGGGAATTAAGAGACGAACTCTCAAAGAAACTGAGTGAGAAAAACTTAGAAGTAAGCACGAGACTTCTGAACTTGAAGAATGAGCTAATCAAAGAATTAAGAGAGGAAATCTTAAGCAAGATAAGAGAGATGAGTGACGCGGAGAGAAAAAAATCTCTTAAGAAATTAATTACTGAGTGTCTTAACGAGCTACACGTAGCACAGAAGATAAATGTGTGCGTTGTTGAGAAAGATATTCCGTTAATTAAGGACGTGTTAAGGGAACTAGGTATTGAAGACAGGGTTAAAGAGATAAAGATTCTTTCTCCAGAAAGTGTGGGTGGTGTGTTGGTAGAGTCGGAAGACGGGTCTTTAGGTCTAGACAACACCTACGTTACTAGACTTGAAAGACTACTCTCTCTCGTTTATAAGAAATTAAACGACGAGGTTTTCGGAGGTTAGTTTAGTGACCGTTACAGTGAATGACGAGGTCTTCTTTAATCATATCAAGATACGTTCTCATAAAACTATACATCCAGAGAATATGAAGAGAATAAACGAATTAATTACTTACACATTCCCTGGCTTGTTATCTGCCCTGCAGGAATTCGAGATTAGCTCTTGTCTCAGTAGTGAGCTGAGGAGTGGCTTATCCTTATCTCGCGTAACAATATACTCTAAATTACTGAAGTGTTGGGAGAGCGATTTAAGGAATATGATACACTTAATCAAGCCTTCTAAGGAGGTGGTAGGTGTGGTGGACCTCTACATGAGCAAGTATGTAATCAATGACTTAATAGGCGTTGTAAGTACTGGGTTAAGAGAAACCACGTACTTAGATATGCACGTAGCTGAATCTCTTAAGGCCGCTAAAGACGTGAGTGAAGTTGTTTCGGTAATGAGTAAGAAAGGTTTTATGAGTGAGGTGATATCCTCAGTTTTCAGCGAGTATAGGAAGCTGAAAATTAGTGAGTTAAACTTTAGCGAGCTTTACACGAGATTAAGTGAGTCTTACTTCAGAAGTCTCAGGAATTCTCTAATAAAGCTAAATGTCTCTTCTTACGGACTTAGATGTGTGGAGTTTCTTAGAGAGTTTGAGAGAGTTAAGTATCTTTTAAGGAAGGCTTTATTAGAAGGAGGAGATTTAAGAGTTGCTGCGGCAGTATTGACGCAGAAACAGAAAGAAGCTGTATTCAGAGCCTCTAAGAACACACACGACTTCGAATACGTGCTGTCTATCCTGCCAACACATTTTTGTCATAGCACGCTTAAGTCACTTCCAGTCTCTGTCGACACCTTACTCGACTACTTCCTCCTCAAAGAGGTTGAGTTTTCTCTTCTTTCTTACGTGGTATTTCTAATTAATTCTGGGTACTCACCAGATTTAATTAAGGATGAGGTGGGGAGGTGGTTAAGACTTTATGAGTCGATTACCGAGTAAGAAAGACGTAGTAGTTGTTGGTGACTTAAGCTTCATTAACGGTTTTAAGTTAGCTGGTGTTAGGAGGTTTGTCGAGGTTTCTGATGCTGAAGACATTACTGAGCTTAAGAAGAGGTTGGGTGAGTCGCTAGCGAGACTGTATGAGGACCCTTCTGTTGGTGTTGTAATAATACAGTATAGGTTTAGAGATTTAGTAGCTGATAAGGTGCAGAAGGTGAGGGAGGAGCCTCTAGTAGTGTTCGTACCCAGTTCTAAGGAAGTTTCTAAGATAGACGTAAGAGAATATTACTTACGTATGATCAAGTCTTATTTAGGTATTAGCATTGAGGTGTGAGTGTTGATTAAAGGCAAGATACTGAGAGTCTCAGGCCCCTTGATAGTGGCTGAGGGTATGGAGGGCTCAATGGTTTATGAGGTAGTCTTAGTAGGTGAAGAGAGACTCATAGGTGAGGTAATTGGGTTGCAAGGCGATAGAGCCTTCATACAAGTCTACGAGGATACCTCGGGGTTGCGTGTTGGCGAGCCCGTAGAAGGTACTGGAGGGCTACTCTCATCAGAACTAGGTCCTGGACTTATAGGGAAAGTATATGACGGGCTTCAGAGACCCTTATCAGTTATTGGCGAGCTTTACGGCGCTTTCGTGAGCAGGGGAGTTAAATTACCTGCTTTACCTAGAGACGTTAAGTGGTTTTTCAGGAAATCAGACATTAAAGTGGGTGACAAGGTAGAGGGGGGTACTATATTAGGGTATGTTCAAGAGACTCCAATACTACAACACAAAATTATGGTTCCTCCAGGACTTTCAGGTGTGTTGAAGGAGTTAGCTCCAGACGGTGACTACACAGTCGAAGAAACTATAGCTGTTATTGACGTTGGTGGGGGGAGAAAAGAGGAAGTAAAGTTGATGAGTAAGTGGCCTATACGTAAGCCAAGACCTTACAAAGCCAGACTAGAACCTGTTGAACCACTCATAACCGGGACTAGAGTACTAGACCTGATGTTCCCAGTAGCAAAAGGAGGTAAGGCAGCAGTGCCCGGAGGATTTGGGAGCGGCAAGACAGTACTTATGCATACCTTGACTAAATGGAGTAGAACTCAAGTTAATATATTCGTGGGGTGTGGTGAGAGAGGTAATGAGATGGCTGACGCACTACATAGCTTCAGGAAACTCAGTGATCCAGCATCAGGCAGGCCTCTCTCAGAGAAAGCTGTGTTCATAGCTAACACTTCTAACATGCCCGTAGCCGCTAGAGAGACTAGCGTCTTTTTAGGGGTGACTATTGGCGAGTATTTCAGGGATATGGGGTATGACGTACTCATGGTAGCTGACTCGACTTCTAGGTGGGCTGAGGCAATGAGAGAAATAAGTGCGAGACTTGAAGAAATGCCTGGAGATGAGGGGTTCCCCGCCTACCTAGGTTCGCGACTCGCGGAATTTTACGAGAGGTCTGGCAGAGTAGTTACTCTAGGTAATCCGAGCAGAGTAGGATCTCTAACTATCTTAGGGGCTGTGTCTCCCCCAGGAGCAGACTTCAGCGAGCCAGTCACTACCAACACGCTCAGATACATTGGTGCTCTATTAGCTCTTGATGTGTCGCTAGCTAACAGGAGGCACTTCCCAGCAATTAACTGGTTACTTAGTTACTCTCAGTACGTGGAGACTGTTGCTAGGTGGTGGGAACGCGATTTCAAGAACTGGCTGAAATTACGTTATGAGGCTTTGAAGATACTTCAGAGAGAGTCTGAGTTGATGGAGTTAGTTAGGTTGGTAGGTCCTGAAGCTCTTCCAGACCCTGATAAGTTGCTTCTAGATGTGGCTAAGATGATTAGAGAAGACTTCCTGCAGCAAAGTGCTTACCACCCGATAGACGCCTACAGCTCGCCTGAGAAGACTGTCCTTATGCTAGATGTCATCATTAAGTTCTATGAGGAAGCATCGAAAGCTTTAAGTGAGGGGGTGCCCCTCAGCAAGATCAGGGAAGCCCCTGTAATCTCACGCATAGCTAGAATGAAGGAAGTACGTAATGAAGAATTCAGGAAAGTCTACGAAGACTTAATCAAAAACATAAACGATTATTTCGGGAAACTCCGAGTAGGTGGGTCAAGTGGTTCTTAGCTTAAGTGTTAAAGAAGTTAGGAGAGCGTTAAGTGCTAGGGGGTCTCTACTACTCGTTAAGTCTGTTGAGGGAATTAAATATGGTGAGGTAGTTGAGGTAGTCTTGCCTAACGGCGAGTCTAGAGTAGGTCAAGTCATAGACGTAGGTAAAGACATAAGCGTCATTCAAGTCTTTGGTGGCGTTAGCGAGATAAACGTAGACTTAATCAGAGTTAGGTTTAAGGGAGAGACTTTAAAGATTCCCGTGTCTCTAGATATGTTCGGAAGAATATTCGACGGTCTAGGAAACCCGATTGACGGCGGACCTAAAATAATTCCTGAAGACTGGCTAGACATTAACGGAGCCCCACTAAATCCTGCCATGAGAGAACCGCCGTCAGAATTCATAGAGACTGGTATTTCTGCTATAGACGCTCTCTTCTCTATAGTGAGGGGTCAGAAACTACCGATATTCAGCGGGGCTGGATTACCACATAATAGGATAGCTGCTCAGATAGTGAGGCAGGCTACTGTGAGAGGTAAAGAAGAGAGATTTGCTGTAATTTTTGCGGCTATAGGGGTGACTTACGAGGAAGCATACTTCTTCATAGAATCACTTAAGAAAGCTAAAAACATAGAGAATGTGATTTCATTCATAAATACTGCCTCGTCACCAGTGATAGAGAGGATAGCAGTTCCTAGGGTAGCTCTCACGACAGCAGAGTTTCTTGCCTGGAAACACGACATACATGTCCTAGTAATAATGAGTGACATGACAAACTATGCTGAAGCACTACGTGAGCTCTCGGCTGCCAGAGAAGAAGTTCCTGGAAGGAGGGGATACCCAGGCTACATGTACACAGACTTAGCAACAATATACGAGAGAGCAGGTAAAGTAACTGGCAAGAAAGGATCTGTTACTCAAATGCCTATACTGACGATGCCTGACGACGACATAACTCACCCAATACCTGACTTAACAGGCTATATAACTGAGGGTCAGATAGTTCTTTCGAGAGATATGTTTAGGAAGGGCTTATACCCACCTGTTGACGTCTTGCTGTCTCTTTCTAGACTAATGAAAGATGGTATAGGGCCGGGAAAGACTAGGGAAGACCACTATCAAGTCTTCATGCAGATGATAGCTGCTTACACGGAGGGTCAGTACTTGAGGGAGCTCTCAGCTATAATAGGGGCTGAGTCTCTTAGTGAGAGAGATAGGAAATATCTAAACTTTGCTGACTTATTTGAGAGGAAGTTTATTAATCAAGGAGAGAACGAACGAAGAGATATTGAGACAACGCTTGACTTAGGCTGGGAGGTTCTCTCAGTCCTGCCGGAAGAAGAGTTGAAGTTAATAAGTATTGAGAACATACGAAAATATCATCCGAAATACAGGTCTTCGGTGGGAGCTAGTGTCACAACAGATGCTCAGGCTGGCTAGACCTACCAAGATAGAGTTCATAAGACTCAGGCGTAGGCTAGCGACTGCTAGAAGGCTTCACCGAGTGCTTAGAGACAGGTTGCTAATCTTAACTCAAGAGTTGGTAGCTCTGTATAGGGAGGTAGTAGAGCACAGGCTGAGAGTTCATGAGGAGATAGTGAGGTGTGAGAGAGAGTTAATAAGGGCTTCATCGTATGTGGCACCCTGGACTTTCGAGGAATTCTCGAATGTTAAGATAGCGTCCTTCAATGTTGTCGTTGGTTCGAGAATAGTTGCTGGAGTTAAGCTACCATTACTTGAGCATGAAATTGTTGAGGGTCGTTATGACCCGTCAGCATACCCCGTCACGCTTAAGGAGGTGAGCGAGTGCTACGAGGACGTAATAAAAAGAATAATTAGGTTAGCTGAAGCGGAAATATCCTTACTTGAGGTAGGTAAGGAAGTCCAGAAAGTCAAGAGGAAAGTCAACGCTTTAGAAAACCTTATAATACCAAGACTTAGAGCTACCATAAAATACCTGAGAATGAAGTTTGAAGAAAGAGAAAGAGAAGACAAGATTAGGAGGAAACGTATCAAGCAAGTCTTATCACGTAAAGCACGTATATAAGTTTTGTTGCGACATAGATGTTCGGTGAGGATCTTCATAGAGTCTTGTGAGGTCTTCATACATGGGTGAGGACAAAACTCTTGAGTACTTGCTGGAGAGAGAGTTGAGAGTTGTGAACAGTTATGTGGCGGCAAAAAGAAAGACACTTACAGAACTCTTAAAAGAAGACTACCCACACATCCTCACTCTGAGTGGCGATATACATATGTTTCGTAAATCTGAGTTGATGCTCGCTAAAGAAGTTATAGGAGAAGATGCTGAGAGACTCATGTTGCCAATATACATAGAGCTAATCCCGGCGCAAACAGTCACTACGGGCGTCATAAGAGAAGAAGTAGCTACTAAGCTAATTTCTACTCTCTTAGGAATTCACCACACTACCCCACTCTACGTCTATCCAGTTCAGCTAGCAGAGTTGAGGAGAAAAATAGGAACTCTGATTCAGTACGTTGTCAGTCCTGAAGTTTTGAAGGAAATCAGAGATTACGAGGAGGTCTGGTAATCCGGCTGGAGAAGAAACCAGCACCTAAAGCTTACTCTCTGGTTGGTCGAGATTTTATTATAGCGTACGTTATTGAGGACTTAGGTATTATTAATCCTTTATCGCCCGCCCTCACACCTACCTCGTACTTAGATATCTTAGACAATACTCCTGAAATGACAGACCCGTCAATTAGGTGGAGTTCTAGCTCAACACCTATTAACTCAGCGTCAATTACTGTGTCATTTAGTTGCTCAGTGCTAAAACCGTGGAGGTCTGAAGGCTCTACAGTAGCTGTTAAGATGGCGTGCCTGAAGAGAACATATACTTTATCATTTGATATTACCCCTATCTCATACCTGGAAACTTCATCGACAACTCCTCTGATAGGTTCTGGAGCTCCAAGAACTCTGAACTCTACCTCTCTCCCATTAAATCTCGCGTCAATTATGTTTTCTCTCAGCGGCATTCAAACACCTTAGCATTTATTCTTAGCAAAGTTTTTAAGTATGTTGAAGCTCTATGTAGGGATATTCCTTCATAACGAAGTTGGTAAGCCAAGTCATGAAGTCTTTATCTTTCTTAAGGTCTTCAGGGATATCAGTAAATTCACTGATGATGCTTAAGAAGGTTAAATCTTTAGCTGAGAGTTCCTTACTACTAAGAGAGCTTAGCAATTCCTGAACACTCTTGTATTTCCTCTTAGTTATTACTTTGGGGGAGCCGTCTCTCGCTACCCACACAGCTAAGGTTTTGCCTGAAGAGCTGTGTTTCGTTATAAAATTTAAGAGACCCTTACTAACTTTAGGAGGTCCTACTCTGACCTCATATGAGGGTAAGTCACCTCTGCTAGCTAAGTCTAAAGCTATGAAGGCCTGGTCTAGCTCGTTACTCCAGAAGTCATAATCTATTACGTAAAATCCGTAATTCTCTAACAAACTAGCCAATCTCTTACCGACTCTCTTGAGTTCTCCCCATAAAACGTCTGGAGGCAGATTTCTAGGGACTAAATACCTAAGTAGTAGGACTCTCCTCTCACTCTCGTCAAGAAACTTAATCAACTCACTATGCGGCTTTACTCGCGGTTCATAGAAAAACATTTTTCTCGAGGGCTTTGCGAGGAACGTGTTAGAAGCTATTATGGCTATCTTTAAAGCCCTGTCAGAAACTGCGGATGCGGCGTTTCTCCTAGGGTCGACAGGGTCTGGTACTATCAAGACATCATCTCTAAACAATTTTCTGAGTTCTCTTGGAGTTAGGTGCTCTCGTAGTAGCTTATCATCAATTATTACTACCTCACCCTCGCGCCACCCGCTCACAGCTTTAAGAGCTTCAATGAATGACTCGTACTTTATCACAATTAATTCAGTGAGGTATCCTGAAAATCCCTCAACCTTTACTTCAGCCCCGTAAATACCCATGCTTTTCAAGAACTTCTTTAGTAGCCTTACTTCATCTCTCGTGTACTCGTTTAGTCTAGAATTCACGTATCTGGTGTGGAATGGGGTTCTATCTACGGCAGTCGTTATCTCTTTGGGGTCTTTAGCCCAGTAAGCCGGCACCACGTCGATCTCGAAGTCTTCTACTCGTAGCGTTACGTATGGGTGTGAAGCGTACTTAAGCTGAAGCGGATACTTACATAACTTGCTCTTCAGTAACTGCTTTATGATATTCTCCTCAATCCACTCATTATTTAAGTCTTCTTTTCTTACAAGTATGAATACATCAAGGTCTATGTCGCCCCTAATTGAGGTTCCCTTAGCGAAAGACCCTTCTAAAGAAACTGTGAAGTCGTAGCTTATGTTTAGAGAAGACTCTATTGATTCTCTTATCTCCTTGAATAAGTCGAAACCCTTCCTTATTTCCTCTTCTGTTGGTCTAAGTTCTTTCTTGACTTCCTCAAGTAGCTCGCGTAAGTCTTCACTCAACTTAACCATCCTTTAAATCGACTACGGTGATGTCCGTGTATACAGGACCCTCAGGTCTCAAAATACTCTTCTTTAGTTTTACCTTACTTACTTGAGTAAGCCCGAACAGCGTATTCTCATAAGTTGAGACAACGTTTTTCAGGCACACATTGTCGTAAGAGCCCTTCACCCTACCTACAGTTATGTGAGGTACGAATTCCTCTCTGTCAGGTTCTGCATAACGTCTTAAACACTCTTCTAGTCTGTTTCTTATAGCTCTTAATTTGTCGAAGCCCTCAGTAATTCCTACCCACAACACTCTAGGCCTGCTTACGGAGGGGAACGCACCAACACCCTCAATCCTTACCTGAAACTTGGTGAATTCGTTAGCGCGTGACACACACTCACTTATTTGTGGAACGTAACTGTCAGGAACCTCACCAATAAATCTCAGAGTCAAATGTATGTTCTCGTCCTCAACCCCCTTAATTCCCTTTCCTTTAGAGCAAGACACGATAGCGTCTCTAAACCTAGTCACGTTCCTCAAAACATCGCTATTCTCTATCTCGACAGCTACGAAGAGTCTTACCAAGACTCTCAACCAAATTTTGATCAGGCTTAAATATTTAAAAGATAACTTAAACAGAAATCTTTGGTGTAGGGGCCGTCGTCTAGCTTGGATAGGATGCCAGCCTGGGGAAGCCTCCCCGATGGGTACCTCCGGATCGCTGGTGGTCCGGGGTTCAAATCCCCGCGGCCCCACCAAACAATTCGCGTCGGTCATCTCCTAAGGTTTAGTAAATAATCAGGAGAGAAAATAAGGGCTGAGACGCTTTCTTAAGTCAAGACCTAATACTGAAAAGAAACTTGTTTTTTCTAGGGTCAGGTACTTTCTCTATCTTACCTTCTTTAAGAAGTTTTGTTAAGACTCTTCTTAGTTCAATGTCTAGAAATTCTTCTTTCTTCTCCTCACGTAGATACTTACGTAAATCCTCGAAAGTAGCTGATTTAAGTTCTTTCAACGCGTTGATTACCGTCTCTTCAAGCAATACTGTGTTCCCTCATAACCTCCTTAAGGACTTCTTCCATTATGTTCATCGACCTCTCCATTATTTCTTGCGATATGACTAGGGGAGGTGCTATCCTTATAGCTGAGAACCCAGCACCTATCACTGCAACACCTTTCTTAAAACACTTGGTTAGGAAAGACTCTAATTCCTTCCTAGCGTACTCTTTAGTCTTTCTGTTCTTGACTAATTCTATCCCTATCATCAAACCTTTCCCTCTCACATCACCAACTATCTCGTACTGGTCCATCCATTCCTTAGCTCTCTTCAGCACGTAACTACCAACTTTCTCAGCGTTCTCAAGAAGCTTCTCACTCTCAATTATCTTTATGACTTCAGTGCCAGCTTTCAGAGCTACAGGGTTCCCCCCGAAAGTGCTTGCGTGAGACCCTGGTGGCAGACTCATCACTTCTTCTCTCCCACCCACTACACCTAACGGTATGCCCGAGGCTACCGCTTTAGCCATAGTTATTAAGTCTGGGTCTACACCCCAATTCTCTATCGCAAACCACTTGCCAGTCCTCCCAAACCCGCTCTGAACTTCGTCAGCGACTAGTAGTATCCCGTTGTCTCTCGTTAGCTTCCTTAGTTTGGGGAAGAAGTCATCAGGCGGTACTACGTAGCCTCCCTCACCCTGTATAGGCTCTATGAACACTGCAGCAACTTCTGCAGGGTCTACCATTCTTCTAAATATCCACTCTTCTATAAACCCTATTACCGCGTCACCGCATTCTTCAGGGTCTACGTGGAACGGGCACCTATACGGGTATGGGTAGGGAACGTGGATTATTCCAGGAAGTAGTGGCTGGAAGCCTTTCCTCTGTGCTGGCTTGCTAGCTGTTAAAGACATTGCTCCGTGCGTTCTACCGTGAAAAGAGCCTATGAAAGCCATTATATACGGTCTCTTACCTCCGGCAATACCTTTACTGATCTTCATTGCGGCCTCAATAGCCTCAGCACCGCTGTTACCGAAGAAGAATTTCTTCTTACCAGGAATGGGGAGTATCCTAGACAAGTTCTCAGAATACTCAACTACTTCCTCGTAGTAGAAGTCTGTGAGTGAATAATGTATTAGTTTCCTGACTTGTTCTTCAACAACCTTAACTATCCTAGGGTGACTATGCCCGACATTCATGACAGCAATACCTGAGTTGAGGTCAACGAATAAATTACCGTCAAAATCCTCTATCACAACTCCGTACCCACTCTTAGCAACGAGAGGGTACCACCTAACAAAAGACTGCATTAGCAACTCATGATCTCTCTCGATAATCTCCCTAGACTTAGGACCAGGCGGCTCTACAACTATTTTAGGCAGACTCTTAGGATCGTACCTGTCATAATAATAAAACACTATTTACTCACCAATAGTATTACTCGCGCAAGTATAAAAATTTTACTAACGCATAAAACATTTTTATTGTTAAAAACTAAGCCCTTACAAGATTCGAACCCAACGACTCAACTCACGAGACTCTCAGCCTTAGCTTGAAGTTTCATTTCCTTAAGATTATGTGATATTGAATCACGCAAGCTTTGCTTCCCTCACCTCTTATATCTTCTATGTTTTGTCGTATCTTTCTAGGAAACACTTTCTCGTGCCTAGTATGTTTCCTAGTTACGTTCTCAGACATTATGAATCTATTGCCTAAGAACTTAAGTAGCTATGAGGTACTTACGCACTACTAATAGCTGACCTCCTCCTTGTCCTGAAGAGCGAGGGTTCTGGAGAGGTTTAAGGCTACATCCCCAGGCTAGAGTTGAATTCAGTCCTGTGCTCGGTCTCGGGCGCTCTACCCTACACAGTGCGGGACTTAGTGGCTATAGTTTCTGTCTTGAGTAGGATATCATGTGCTTCTACTAGGTCTGCGTTGAATACTCTGTTGTGTTTGTAGCACTTCAGCAGGCCTCTATATACTCTATTGTGGTTTTGGTCTTTTTATTCTGTATGGTGAGCATGTTATGGACGTGTTCTCTTCACTAACGAGCTCAACCCCGATGCTGCACTCCTCGCATACCTCGGCAATTCTCCTCAGGAGGTATCCGTATGTTCAGACGTGAACTGCTTCGAAATTCACATTGAAGAACTTATCACAGTTTTGAGCTAGGTACCTCGGGTAGCTAACCAAAGCTTTTGAAATACCTCTTCAGTAAGCCACCCCACAGCGTTCTTCATAGCCTAATCAATATAGTTCTTTACTTCCCTTCTCCACTTCTTGTACATTTTCCTAAGCTTCCTAAATGCTTTCAACCCGTGCTGTTCAGCGTGGACTGGTAGTTTACTATCTTCTTCCTCCAGTAGAAGCTTAAGCTCTTCAACACGCTACCTGAAACTATTAGAGCTGAATCGTCTTCCACGTAAGGTTGTTTATACCTATCTATCCGTCAAGTTGGAGTATTGAGGATGTGATAGGAGCTGTAGTGTTAGTATTGGGCTTAACAGGATTCCCTATGCCGATAGACTACGTAGATAGTCTTTCAACAATACCTCAAGACGTAAAACTACTAGTTTATAATCTTGTTAAATTACTGATCTCCGAAAGAGACCCACATCCAGCAGAACTCGTAACGAAACTCATGAATCCGCAAGACCAATCATTTAAATCATGGCATGTCTATAAGTCATCAACCCTTTTAAGGCAAGAGCCGCCGGCGGGATTCGAACCCGCGACCCCCGGCTTACGAGGCCGGTGCTCTACCCGGCTGAGCTACGGCGGCTCACACTATGTATTTTAAGTGTTGAAGGCTTTTTAGTTTTTCTGCCTCTCTGTTTGTCTCTTCTTATTCTTTCTAAGTTACCACGGTCTAAGGACATTGTTTTTCCCTCCTAGAAAACCTGGGGAGTAAGCAACTCATAAAATTTATGATGCTTCACTAACATACGTCAGATTGTGATTTTCGGAAGTGCGGAGACTTAAAAGCTCCTGTCAGTGGAGCTGAGCGGCAGATACTCAGAAATGCTTTTCAGGCTTTATCTTAGTCACCTATCCTCATGCCTAGAGTGCTCGTTCATGGACGGGTGTGGGTTCACCTCAACCAGTGAAGCTGAGTGTTGGGAAAACATTCCTAACTGCGCCCGCTGTCCATACATACATAAACTCTCTTATTGTCTGCTATGAAGTATTCACCCGTCTCCTCAATCTAAAGGGTTTTTAGTAGCAAATGCTCTTCACTTCCGTAGAGCTTGTGTTGTAAGAATCTTGATAATTGAGGTAGCATAGCTGTTGTTGGACTGTAGTAGCTGTATTATTTAACTGCGTTAATATATAATTAAAATATCCTCTTATCTAAGTGCTTCATGGGAGGGGGTGTGAGGGTACGAGTAACATTCCTTGGTAGAGCTAGTGATTTAGTTGAGGGCAGAAGAGTTTATGAAGTTGAGTTGAGCGAGGGCTCAACGCTTGCTGACCTCCTAAAAATTATTAGAGACAAGATTAGTAGGAGAGTTGGTGAGGGGATTCTTGAGGGGAGGCTCTTCCTATACATATCAGTCAACGGAGTTGGTGTACTTAACTTAAATCATGTTCTTAGAGACGGCGACAGCGTGACTTTCTTAACACCGGAGATGGGTGGTTGAGTAAGCTGGTTTAGTCTTCTCTTACTACTCCTCACACTTCCACGACTTTCACAAGTCCAGCTACCTCTAGAAATAGAGCTAGTGTAGACTTAAGTAGCGTTAGAGAACCTTTCGAGTACCTGTGATTGCCTAAGACTAGGTAATCTGAAGTTACTGTGACTGGCACGTTACCTTCAGAGTCTAAGAGACCCATCAAAACAAGCTTCTCATGCTTCCTTATTAACTCGACCAACTTGCTTAGAAACTCTCCGTCAACGTTTGCTAAATCTATTGATGCAGGATCAGCCTCAAGAACTTTACCTAGTCTTACATTACCTAGCTTCTCAGCGATGTCGCTAATCATAACGACCTCTTTCTCGCAAACCTCAATGAGGGGGATGCTCAAACACCAATCCATCAAAGAAGAAACCTCCCTGACGATACCGTCAACGACTTCCCTACTCAACTTAGCTAATTTCAAATCAGTTAACTCGCTCTTAAGTAAATCTTTAATCATTGAAGCTCCCGCTAAAATAAGCGACTACGAAAATAAAAGATTAGATTAGCGGGGTTCGGGCTTCATATTGGTTGATATTGACCCTTGGCTTCACAGACCTCAAGCCTCCTTTCATTGGAGGCCTTATCATTGGTCTCTACCCTTTCAGGGTAACCCCGACCCACAGCTCGCCCTCATCGGGTTCATTGCTGTGGGGGAACCCCCACATCCTGGCTTTAGACGCCCCGCTCACTCGGGTCTTTACCACATACCCACATCGTGAGCGAGCTCAACCCACAATAAAATAACTTACATCAACCATTATAGACCTTCATAAAACCCAAAAACAGTTGCACTAGGCTAGAGTGTAAAGCGAGAAAGACTAGATTCTGTAAAGCTGAGTCACCACAGATTTGAGTTAGATGATTTCAGCTACGTCATTTAGTGCTAGGTAGACAGCAACCCACCCGGGAACGACGATGTTTCTCCCTCTAACTAGTTTTAAGGAGTAATCAAGTATTCTTAATTCCTCTCTAGACGAGTAGCGGGGCCTCACCACAATATCTTTCTTGAAGGGCGATAAGTGCGGGCCTACACTAAAACTCACTAGTTCTGACTCGTTAGTTAGTAGAGTGACTTTTAAGCCTGTCTTGCCGTTCAGTGTATTAATTACTCTAGCGAGCTTAGTGAGGTCTGGAGTGACTAGCTCGTCTATCTCTACCTTAGCACTTACTAACGCTTCCTCGAAGCTTAAGGTCGGGTCTGTCTCCATCAGCTTAAGTGCTCTAGTGTAGAGTGAGGTGAACTTGATAGACTTTGTTTTTCTGCTTCTGATACCGGCTTTCTCCACTCTCTTCAGCTTAATGAAGTCTATTAATTCTCTTCTTTGTCTTGAATCCAGTCTTAACCAATCCTCCTCTCTTGGCCTGACTAGGGTGTGGAAGCCTCTGTGTCCTGTGAAGTACATCCTGATCTCGCTCATGCTGAAGCCGAAAAAGTACGTTAGTATATCAAGTAGTTTTAGCTGCTCTTGCTTACCGACCTCCACACATTCCCTGCTCACTACGGTTAGCGTGGCCTCAGGTATTAAGTGGTATTCCAGGGTTCTACACTCGGGTATATGATCAACGTCTATGTCAAAAAATAACTCAGCGAATATGTATCCTTTGTCTTCTATTTTCTGTGCTGCAGGGTCGCTATACAGAGCTACTGAGTAGTAAGAGTTCTTAGGCGTTTCTTTAACTAAGAAATTCTTAAACTCTATTACGTTCTGGAATGATAAGTGTCTGATGAAGTTGCCGTTAAGAGTCTGGAAAGCAAACTCCCTAAGTATTAAGTCTTCAGGTAGTAAGAAATCGTTTAGTGACTTATAGTAGTCTCTAAGTAGCTTCTGAAGCTGACTATAGTCGCTCTTCTCACTCTGTCCTCGGCGCGACATAGTAACTCAACTTGCTTCCCGAGAGGAACCTCAGCTCGAGACATATGGGCAGGTCGTTGTCTACCATGACGGCTACTTCATCGCTTGATTTAATAGGTTTCTTCATGTATGATAAGTAGTCAATACTGTAGGATACTTCAAACCCTGGGTGCTTAACGTCAGCTTCTTTAAGAACTCCTTTCTCAAGACTCAATATCACTTCTGCCTCACCTAAGTCGCCGAGAGACTTCAGCACCAACGTAGACTCGTCGCCACTCACTCTGAGCACGTCACCAACTTTCTCGATGCTCGCTAGTGCTTCGTATAGTGTGTCGCCGCTCATCACGTACTTATTCGAGTACTCTAGTTCTAGGCTCGGGATCTCCTCGTGCGCGATCTCAAGCCTCAGAGGTATTTTGAATATCCTAGTCACTATGCCGTCAGAGAATTCTATTCTCATGCTGTCTTCTGAGAAAGACATTGAGAGCTTATCATTCCTCCCAGCACTCTTGAGTATCTTGCTTAAGTCTTCCATGCTTAAGTAGACGGTTTTCTCAGTCACTGGCTCGTAAGATTCGAAAGCTTCTTTAGGGATGTAGAACTCTATCATAGCAGTTCTTGAGGGGTCTATAGCCCTAATATGGAGAGCGTCTGGCTTGAGCACGAAGACGCCTGTCTCGCTAAACTTACCCGTAGCTTCTATAACGTGAGACCACACTCTAGCATCAGGAGCCGTAAAACTCAAATCTAACACCAGAAATAATGACATCACAAACAAATAAAAATTAGAATATGCATTATGGTTAGGTGACGAGATGAGGCTGGAAAACATAAGTAAGTTGAGGCTTGTTCCAGGAGATGAAGTCTGCGTTGTTGAGGAGTTCCTGCCCGGTAGAGGGACATACGAGGTGGGGGGCAGAGTCAGGTCTGCAGTCATAGGTTATCCTATAACTAACCTAGACTTAAGAATAGTTGAAGTCAAGTGTGTCAACGACAAGATTCACTTACCTGCTGTAGGTGTCTTAGTTTACGGCTTTGTTATTTCTATGAAGGAAGACTACGCGTTAGTCAAGATCTTCAGTGATTCTAAGTGTGTCAAGTACTCCACTCCCTTCACGGGGATTCTACACGCTTCTCAAGTGCATGAGAAGTACGTGAGGAGCGTCTATGACTTTGTTAAGCCTGGAGACGTGCTTAAAGCTCGAGTGATTTCAGAGAGCCCGCCCTACCACCTTAGTATTAGGGAGCGTCAGTTGGGTGTCATTACTGCGTACTGTAGTGTCTGCGGGGCTGAGCTAGTTAAGCAGGGCAACACGCTTGCGTGCCCTAACTGCAAGACTACTGAAGGAAGGAAGACATCCCCAGAATACGGGTCTCTCAAGTGTGTTTGAGAGAATCAGGTGTTGAGGAAGAAGCGAGTTATGTGTCCTCACGCAGTCAAAATCTCGTTACCCTGTTCTTCTACGCAGGAGTGTCTGGAGCTTGCTGAAGCTCTAACTAGGATTAGGGGCTTAAGAGCTCCTCTAATTAAGCACAGAGTCAAGAAGACTTCCGTTGAGGTCACTATAGTAGGTAGCTCAACAGAGATTGCCTTGACTAAGAGACTGATAATTAAGACGTATGAGCAAGTTAAGAGAAAGACTAGCGGTTAGGTAGTCTCCACGCTCGTAACTAGAACTTTCTAGAGTAAGACTTATTAGGTTTGCGTAGAGTGTGGTTTGTAGAGGGGTAGTGTGAGTGAATGTAAGAGTGCGCAAGTATGCTGATAAGGAGCTGGTTTTAGAGATTGAGGGAGAAGACCATACTTTAGCTAACCTCCTAGCTAAGTCTGCTTTAAGTAATCCACACACGAAGTTAGCTACTTACGTCATCGAGCACCCCCTAGTAGGAGCCCCGGTCCTCAGGATAGTTACTGACGGGACCGACCCGCTCCAAGTTCTCAAGGAAGTAGTGAGTAGTGCTAGGGGGGAAGCTGAGCAAGTACTTAAAGCAGTTAGTAAGGCTTTAGGCACGGAAGAATAACTATCCCCTATAAAGCTAACGGTGTGATATTGAAGAAAGAGACTAGAGTGTTAGTGTATGAGCTTGTTAAGTGTCGTGACGGTAGAGAATATGTAGCTTACTTGATAATGAGGGGGGCTTTTTCGGTAGAGCATGCTGGCCTGCTTGAAGACGGCGTAGATTCTTTGACTAAGTTTATTTCTGAGTCTAGTGTGGGTAGGAGTGTTCGGATCATTACGCATGTTGAGGAGATAGATAAGACAGGCTTGAGTAATTTGACAGAGTATAGTGAGTTTGCTAAGAAGTTTTTCATGGAAGTATATAAGCTGATATGTTGAATAATCCTAATAGCTAGGGGTAAAACGATGTCGTATTTTTGCCCTAAGTGCGGGTCTCTGATGACTGCTAAGAAAGAAAGCGGTAAGACTGTGTTAGTATGTCCTAGGTGCGGCTACAGAAGAGAGCCCTCACAGCAAGACAAGAAATTACCGACGCTATCTAAGAAGATAACTCACAGCGAGAGAGAAAAGCTATACGTGATATCGTCAGAAGACAGTATGAAAACAATGCCTAGAGTTAAGGGCGTTAAGTGCCCTAAGTGCGGCAATGATGAGGCGTTCTACTACGTAATGCAGACTAGGAGAGCTGACGAACCACCCACAAGATTCTATAAGTGTACTAAGTGCGGGCATACCTGGAGAGAATACGAGTAGCTAAACACTACGTAGTAAGAAGATGCTATTAATTTCACTTCTTGTCTGGTGCGTCAGATTATGAGAAGAGTATCTAAAAAATGGTTAGGTATGATTGTTTCCAGAGTGCCGGGCTTCAAGGCGCCTAAGGAGGAGCTAGAGCAGTACGTAACTCCTCCTGACATAGTTGCAGACTTGGTGTGGTCTGCTTTCATGTCTGGCGAGATTGAGGGTCGTGTCGTGCACGACTTAGGGTGTGGAACAGGCAGGCTAGCACTGGCCTCATCTATACTGAGCTCTAAGTATGTCGTGTGTAGTGATGTAGATGAGGACGCGCTTAGTATTGCTGGTGAGGTCTTAACGGCTGGTTCGCCGGCACCTCACGACCTAGTCTTGGCAGACTTGAGGAGAGCACCGCCTTTCCGGAGTAGTGATTGCGTAGTAGTGATGAATCCGCCTTTCGGTGTTAAGTCTAGGGGGGCAGACGTAGACTTTCTTAAGACGGCCTTAACCATCTGCAACACGGTATACTCAATTCATAAGTTGAGTGAGGGTTTTCACGACGTACTAGAAGAAATTATGAGAAGTCTTAATTCAAGGTATGAGTTTTTAAAAGTTGTTAAATTTCCTCTAAGAGCTTCGTTAAGCAAGCACAGAAAGAGAGTAATATTTGTCGACTCAGTAATTATTAGAGCGTCACGCAATATAAAAGATTCCTTAACTTAAGTCTAGTAGATGATGTGTTTGCCGAGTACTGAGAGGTGATGTCGGGACAAAAACTGAGTCTTTTCTTAAGCTTGTCTAGTAGCGCTCAGTATAAATCCTCTCTGCTTAAGCACTCATAGTTTTAAATTTAGCACATCAAATATTCTTTGTGGTGTTAGGGTTGGTCTGGTCTACTCTGAAGATATTGCGCGAGAATCCTGACTTAATGAGGGAAGTACTGAGGAAGAGGTTTATGGATGTTTCCTTAGTTGATAAGTTTCTGGAGCTAGATAAGGAGTGGAGGAAGACACAGACAGAACTTAATAAGTTGAGGCACAAACACAACTTAATAAGTTCTAAAATCGCTAACCTGCCTCCTGGGGAGAGAGAAGCCGCGGTAGCTGAAGCTAAAGAGTTACTCAATAAGATATCTGAGATGGAGAAGAGGCTTGATGAGGTAGAGAAAGAAAGGAATTTAGTACTTGATAGGATGCCTTCACTACTTCACGACTCCGTCCCTGTAGGTCCTGACGAAAGCTATAATGCTGTGGTGCGTGTCTGGGGTAAAGCCAAGGTTCAGCGAAAACACTTGAGTGACTTCCTTAACGAGACTGAAGGTAAGGGTGTTAGGATGGATTACGAGGTAGTTGATAAGGAGTTCGTAGGTCATGCTGACGTACTTGAGTACGTGCTCAGGCTCGGCGACACTATTAAGGCTGGGGAGGTTGCTGGATCTAGATTCTACTACTTGTTTGAGGATCTTGTGTGGCTTGATTTCGCTCTACTCTCTTACGCTATGGACTACTTAACTAGTAAAGGCTTCGTCTTAGTTTTGCCTCCGTACATGCTTAGAGGTAAGTATATGGAGGCAGTAGAAGAATTTACAGCGTTTAAAGACGCTTTATACAAGATTGAGGATGAAGACTTATACCTCATAGCTACTGCTGAGCACCCCCTAGCAGCTCTGCACGCCGGTGAGATAATACCTGAGGACGAGCTACCTAAGCTGTACGTAGGTGTTAGTCCCTGCTTCAGGAAAGAAGCAGGTGCTGCCAGCAGAGACATTAAAGGGATCTTCAGAGTTCATCAGTTCCATAAAGTTGAGCAGTTTGCTTATACGATGCCTGAGCAGTCTTGGGACGTATTCAACCTCTTGATACAGAATGCTGAAGAACTCTATAAAGGTCTTGAAATACCTTACAGGGTAGTCAACATAGCTTCTGGAGAGCTTAACTTAAGGGCCGCTATGAAATACGACTTAGAAGCTTGGTACCCGGCTCAAGGCAAGTTCAGAGAGTTAGTGAGTTGTAGTAACGTCCTCGACTGGCAGGCTTATAGGCTAAACGTAAGGTACATGAGGAGGAAAGGGATGGTTAAAGACTACCTACACATGCTCAACTCAACAGCCATCGCTAGCACAAGGACAATTACAGCTATCTTAGAGAATCATCAAAACGATGACGGGACTATCACAATACCAAAGACTCTAAGGAGATATTTAGAAGTCTTTACTAGAGCACCTAAAGACTACATACACCCGGCTAAGAAAGGAAAACAGTAGTTTATTCTTCCTCACTACTCAAGGCTAGCTTCCTGTACATGTTAAGCATAGCTCTATCTCTGTCTTCCTCCTTAATATGTATTGCTTTATCGTAGAGTTCCTTCAGTTCTTCATCGCTTGCGTAGTCTAGCGGCGTATTCTTGTAGCTCGCATCACTCCACCTAACGTATAGAGCGTCTAGTATCTCCTGAACTCTCTGGTCTGAGTAGAAAGCTATCTTCCTCCACACGTCATCTGTTTCGTCTATCATGTAAGTTAGTTCTTTTATCATCTTATCTCTCTTCACCACAACGCGACACCTACTCTTTATATTGTTTGAAGGCTAATTAAATAGTGATGAGTGAAAATATCTACAGGAAGATAATTGAGTATCTTAAGTCAAACCCAGGAGCTATGCCTAGAGAGATAGCTGATGCTCTAGGAGTCTCTATAGGTATGGTCAGGATAGCTCTTCTTAGATTAAGAGAATTAGGATACGTAGTTAGGTCAGGTAAGGGTGGCTACGTGGTCAAGTCAGGTGCTGGAGACTTAGGAGCACGCAAGTCTGTTGAAGACTTTTATGAAGAGACGCAGAAACAGGCCAAGAGGGAGGCCAGCACGCGAGCAGAGAAAGACTCAAGCACTTTGAGAGAACATCTCGATATAGAGATCAGTGAGTTAAGGAGTGAGGTCAATGAGCTGAAAAAGATTGTTGAGTCTTTGAGTGATAGAGTCAACAAGATCGAGACGGAATTCACGTTACTCATGAAGTCTCTCAAGACCGAGAAGAAAGTCAGGGAAGAGGTTAGTGAGGCAAGTGTAGACGCGATAGTGAGAGTCGATATACTCAGGAATCGCGGAGTCTCAGTAGATTCTCTCGTTAGGTCAGGCAACTACGTGGTCGTGGGCAACTATGTGGTCTTGCACTCATTCATGGAGGAATTCAAGAAGAGATTTCCTATTTCCTTAAGGGAAGTTAAGAACTTAAAAGATGAAGAGAGAGAATTACTGAATGCTATGGTGTCTGAGGGTCTAGCGTACCTGCATGCGGGGAAAGAATACAGACTAGCTTGAGTTTTAACACTTCTCTCTTAAATTCTGTTCTCAAGTATCTCTTTAGCTAGGCTGACTAACCTGCTGATCATGCAGTTGAGAAGCGCCTCACCCTTCTCTCTAGAAGCTAACTCAGGTCTCCCGAAAGAACCCCTACCGTGCGTTTCTCTAGACTCTCCCCTAAAAACGTATGCTTTAGGCCTCTTAGTTAAGTCTAGGGAGTGCCAGAAATCATCATACCTCCTGAAGAATCCTGGAGAGTCTTTTGGGGGTTCCCCTACTAGCAGGTTTAGCGCCATAGCTAAGCTAGTTTCTACCTCGTCAGCGTGTGTGAAGGGTGTGGCGAAGACTTCCTTAATAACATCACCGCATAAATCCCATACGCTGACGAGACTTACTACCAGGCCTGTCTCTTCAGCCACGTCTCTGCACAAGACTCTCAGTAAGTCGTTGTTCCCCGCGTGCCCATTAACCACTACTACGAGAGTCTTAGGACAGTTCCTTGACGCCGAAGTTATGACGTCTTTTAAGTACTTGTAGAGAGACTCGCTACTGACGCTTACGGTGCCTGAGTAAGCAGACCACATAGAGCTTAAGCCGTAAGTTACGGGCGGGAAAACGAGTGTTCTCGTGCCGTCTCTTTCTAGACTCTTGCAAGCTTCTAGAGCTACATGCTCTGCTATCATGTAGTCTAGTCCTAGAGGTAGGTGTGGCCCGTGCTGTTCTGTGCTGCCGACAGGTATTAAAAAGACACTCTTACTGCTCTTGCAGACCTCACTCACTTCAGTCCATGTTTTTAGCCATAACTCACACAAGAGATTAAGACACCCTAAAACTATCTTAGAGCAATATAGGTATTTTAGAGAGCTTCTCTTCTAGTTCTCTAGGCACGCTGAACCCATACTTAACTTCAACGAAGTTTTTCCTGAACTCAATTACTTTCTTCCTCACTTCTTCGGGAGGTCTGCCATCTATTAAGACTTCACGCATGAATTTAGCTACTTCTTTAAAGTCTCCTTCTTTCATGCCTAATCTAGTCATCTCAGGAGTCCCTAGCCTTATTCCTGAGGGGTCTTTCACTGCCTCAGGCGGGTCCCACGGCAGCAGGTTCTTATTAACTATTATGTTGGCTTGCTCGAGTAGCGTGGCGGATTTAGCGCCTCCCCCAAGACTCCTAACGTCTATCACGAACATGTGTGATTTTGTGAAGCCTAGGTGTTCTGTAGGCACCTTAAATCCTTCCTCCACACACGCTTCAGCGAATGCTACGGCATTCTTGACTATCTGCTTCGCATATTCCTCGCCGAAAACCATCATCTCAACTGCTGTTACGGCAGTTGCTGGTAGTCTGTGTAGATGGTGGTTGCTGAGGAACCACGGGAATACTACCTTAGATATCTCTTTATAGAGCTCCTCGTCGTCAGTCATTATGACTCCTCCTTGAGGTCCCGGGAAAGTCTTGTGCGTCGAGGACGTTATTATGTCTGCCCCCTCATGTATTGGGTTACTCCATACGCCGCCTGCTATCAAGCCAAGTACGTGTGCTACGTCGTGAACTAGCTTAACACCGACTGAGTGTGCTGCTTGAGCTATCTCTCTTGTGGGGTGAGGAAACATATAGACAGAACCTCCTAAAGTGACGAAAGCGGGCTTCACAGACTCGATCATCTTGACGGCCTTGTCTACGTCTACATTCCACTTCTCTTGGTCGAAAGGCATCTCAACATGTTCTATGCCTAAAGCACCTAGAGTACCGAACCTAGTGTGTGACACGTGAGCGCCTGCCTGGACAGGAGCTATGAGTGCTTTATCGCCTGGCTTCCCTAAAACTCTGAAGACTGTAGCGTTAGCTATGGTGCCGCTGATAGGTCTTGGCTCAACATACTTAACCTTAAACAGTCTTGACATAAGGTCCATAACAAGCAACTCAACTTCATCAACGTAAGTTAAGCCCTGATAATACCTCTTCTTAGGCTTTCCCTCAGCATACCTGTGCATCATGTCAGTCATGTAGGCTGCCTCAGCTAGAGGAGACATCACATTCTCGGAAGGTATTAAGTTTATCGTCTCAAGTCTCCTCCACCTATTATGAGCTCTAGTCAACTCAACAACACGAATTAATTCTTCAGGCAGACCCAAAACACACCACCTTCACAAGACCTCGTTTTAAAGGTATAGAATGAAGCTTATAAGTTTTCGTCGCTACTAACACAGCAAAATAGCTAGTAATGCGTAAGTTGCTAAGACTAGGAGCAAGACTAACAATTAGCAACGCGCCGAGAACATCAACTGCGGGGAGCCGAGAAGAGTCAGTCATTAGGAAAGTACTAAAACTCGGTTGTGTTTTTATAAAGTCTTAGAGTATAGTTTTATTACTTAGTTTAGAAATATATTATTTAGGTGTTGAAATGAGGAAATTAAGTCTTGGTCAGACAGACTTAATAACTGTGGTAGTCTTGACTGGTGTAGCTCTCTTAATAGGTATTTCTGTGCTTGCGTACTTCCAGACATTATCTAGTACCTCAACTTCTGAAATAGAGAGAGAAAACCTTCTTAATAGTGAGTTAGCTGCTCAGGTAGTTAGGCTGATTTCCGTAGATGAAGCTAATAAAGTCTTGTGGCTTCTCTTCAGGAGACTCGATAACGCTAGTGTTAACTTCCTCGTCATGGTTGAAGCCAAGCTATCTGATGGGAGCACAGAACTCCTCGAATGTAGTAGGGTCTTCTACTACGTGCCAGAGCTAGATACAGACAAGATAGTTTGTTCAGAACCTGGTGAATGCCCTCAAGCAACTACAATCGCTTCATTACCCTACAAAAACTTTCTAGTGAAGCCTGAAGGTAGTAGTAGTTGGGTTGATATAAACGTGTATAAGAGGAGTGTCGGAGAGAATCCATATGCTGCAGGCCGCCGATTAGGCGTGTGCTACGTTACTTATAAGGGGGGTAACCAGATAGTTAAGATAGACTACAGCGATTTAGAGGGTGTCGCTGAGCTCAGAATATACTTACTTAAGTCTTTCGGCAACGACTACTATGTGTTGAGAGTTTACAGGTCTTTGGTGAGATCTTGAGGTTTCTTAGAGGACAGGGTAGCATAGTGATATCCATCATAATTACTTCTTTATTCGTGTTGATAGTTCTGCCTACGGCCATACACTTAATAATCATGACACCGTCTAGTAGTACGGAGTTTCTGCCCGAGACGTATAGCGAGTTCAAAGAGTTAGTAAGTTACGCTACGAGAGAAATTAACGCTACAGTCTTCGTAGATGAGAATAACGTAGTTACTACGGCTATAGTTAATTACGGAATGTCAGAAGTAAACGTGATTACGTTATTTTACAGGTTAGCCCGCCGCGACGGCACCACAACGGTGTTGAGAGAGGAGACCTCAATTAGTGTAGGTCCTAACTCAGTCGTTACGCACCAGTCTTACGAGGTGCAAAACTACTGCTTGACTGACTGTAGGGTAGTGAACGTAATGTTATTAACTGATAAGGGAACCGTAATTAACCCGAGAATATACACTGCAGAGTTTCTGGAGGAATTCATGGTTTCTCAAGAAGTTGCTTTAGTTAAGCTACACACGCACCTACCTCTACCCTACTACGACCCCTCTTCTGTGAGGAACTCAATAGAGAATTCAGGGTTCAGAGTTGCTGACCCAAGACTCTTGGAAGTACCTGCTCAGGGAGTTGATGTCAGAGGAGTTAAGGGCGTTGGTACCGGCGCTTACTACCTACTACAAGAATATCTGGATGTAGCATCAATATCTACGAGTAACGCTCCAGTAGGTAATCTCTACTTAGGTTATAATCCTAGAGACACGAAGAAGTACGACATAATGTTTTCGTGGAATAGAGGAGACAACTTAGACATAACCCTAACTATATCTGGTCAAAACATAAACTTAGGTAGTGTATGTCCTAACGGGTACAGAGTCAAGATATTGGGATTTAGAAACTCAACTAACTATATAATTGGGTTTAGTAACGGTAATAGAATTACCTCGCCTGATCCAGACCCAGCAAGATACTCATACCTGACTAGCAGGCAAGGAGTGAGAATCTCTTTAGTTGGGTCTGCTGAGAGAGTCCGCATCTACTGTAGGAGCTCTAACCCCAATTACGAATCGAGTTACGAGCCCTACATCATGCTGACTAAATTTAATGCGGGCGCGCCAGGACCTTCAATACTAATGGTTTTCGAGGATGTATACTACGGCTTCTATAATTCTAGAAATGATGCGTACAGTACTAGTAGGGGAGGAAAAGTCGTGCAAGATGTTTCTACTCAGCCTTTACTGCTTGTGTATAACTCGACTACGATGGTCATAACAAACTCGAAGTATCTTGGCGTTGTTTTAGTAGTTAATTATAGGTTCCATGATAACGAGGGTAACGACTTCTACGGCGTTAGTGCTGATAGAGTTATTTTTGAGGTAGGTTTGGTGGACTCAGAAGGTAATGTGTTGGCGAGCAGGACATTCACTTTTAAGGAGCTCACTAGGTATGAAGATACTTATCCGCCGAGAGCTCAGGCTCAGTCAGCCACGGTATTCATACCTCTGCCGCGTCCTGAAGTCACGGGAGGCGCCAAGACTTACTATCCATTCATAAAGATTCAAGACCCGTATGGCGGGACGGGAAATCTAGACGACCTAGATTTCATGCTCTTAATTGAGGGTTTGGGGGTGTTATTGATTAGTTGATTAGAGTCTCTCCTATTAGGTTTAGGAAGGCTGTTGGTGAGGCAGTAGCCGCGGTTTTCGTCTTACTCCTAGTATCAGTATTTTTTGCTTTTGCAGTGCTTAACGTGCCTCGACAGCCTCAAGCGATTGTAAGGTCTGTTATGAGTGATTTAGAGAAGATGATTGGTGAGAGTCTCCAGCTAGTTTTTATTAATGAGTCTGCTTGGGCAGTCTTGAACGCAGGTTCTTACGATACCTCCGTAGAGAACATAATAGTTTTAGGGAGTGATGGGTCCGTGAAAATCTTAGAGCCTGTGAGTCAAGTAGAGTTTGGTTACAGGCCTGCTTCTTCATGCGTGATTACGCCTTCAAGGTATTTGAGGGTTGGGGAGAACGCTACTATATCGTGTGTGGGTGGGAGTCTAGCAGGCTTAATCACTACAGCCGGTAGAGTTATTGATATGGATCCCAAGCTCTACACCAGGATAGTAACGTCTGAATCTATAAACCAGACCATACTTCTAGAATCTAGCGTGGTAGAAGACCTCACGAGGTATCTTGAAAACGCTAGTCTCTTATTGCCGGGTAGCGACTCTATCAGGACACACAACATAGGGTTGAGGCTGATTAGCAGAGAGCTTAACGCACTTATAGACTTAGAAATTAATTTCTCACAGGTTTTCATAGCTAGATCACCTAGCGGCAAGTGGAACCTACTCATAACCGGCTATGACTCACCAGGGTCTACGAGGTATGTTAAGATAAACGAGAATAAGTACGTGATAGGCGCTTCAGGCTACTATAAGAGATACAGGATACTCGTGCAGGAATATGACGGTCCTATAAGCTTAGATGGTGCTCCCGTCACAACTCCCGCAATATTCAGGTGTTCTAACCCTTCATGTGTACTCAGACTCTCGGGTAGTGCTAGCTTAATATCTTTTTATGCTAACGTAGACGGACTCGCGGCTAACACGCTTGGTTTCGAGCCTTACGTCCTGATAGGGGATGTCACGGGCTCTGGGTTCATGGCATTAATCTTCACCACTATAGACTCAACTACTAGTGGTGACGCTACCACATACAATGACAGGAACAGGTACGGGAGCTTACTAGACTATACTCAAACTCCTCTAAGACTAGTTTTCAGTAATTTCGAAATAAATAATACTAAATATAACTTAGCCGTGTTGAGCGTGAAGTTCACGTTTCTAGATAATTCAGGCGTTGACGTTGATGAAGCAGACAACAGGATTATTGTGAGACTCGGTCTATACGATGCTCAGAGGAGAGTCTGGGTTTACAAATATGACTTGAGTTACTACGAGTTATGCAGGTATGAGGGGTCGAGCATCACTAAAGACTTAGTTTTAAGGATACCTAAGCCTGATGAAGTCGGTCCTAGAGTCTACTACATAGCTCTAGAGTTGTCTGACCCTTACTTATACTCCGGTAGTGGCGTGAATGACTTAGACGTAATGTTTATCTTGGAGTATATAGGTATAACTCTTGGTGTTAGGAGATGAGGTCTTCAAGACTTAGTTTAAGGAGAGGGATCTCAACACTCCTCTTATCTACGTTAATTATAGCGGCGCTACTGACTTCTACAGCGTCTGTCTATATGTTGTCAAGTACTTTAAGGCGTTCAGCGGCTTCAGGAGCTTACTCGCTAATACAGTATAGTGAGTTACACGACTTAACACGCCTAGCTATAATTCAGGAAGAAGGGTACAACCTCAGAGTAACTAACATAGGTGTTATTCCGACAGAGCTTCAGTACGTCGTCGTTGACGAGGGGTACGGGATTAAGATAGTGGAAGTCTCGTCTCTCGCTAGTAGTTGTGGTGAGAGCTTACTCAAGCAGGGTCAAGAATGCGTTTATTTCGGGTTAAGTGGGAGAGTCGTTGCGTTAGTAACTAGTGCGGGAGTCGTAGTAAGGCCTGAGTACGTAGGTGTTAGGGGCGAGATGGTCGGCGCGACTTACATGAGTTTAATCCCTCTTGAAGGAGTCTACACTCCTGAAGACTTGAGTAAACTCTTCAACATACCTAGTGAGTTGATAGATTTGCCGCTGGCGGGTGGTCAGGGGAGGAGGTACGCTGGCATGAGAGGAGATAAACTCTTCTTGATAACAGCTAACGATATTCGCGGTAATGTTGAGGTAGTTACGGGGAGCAAGAAAGGCAACGCGTTCGAGGTTGCTCCTATAGGTTTCGGCGTCATGTTAATTGGTTACGACCCTGCTTGGTTGAGGCATCCTTACGGCGCACCACAATACACTATAATCTTGACAATACCTAAAGACGTCCCTCAACAGAACTACTTAGCTATTGGGGGGCAGAAATTATCTGATTATGGTAGCAGAGATTTGAGAGTAGTTATTAGGGGCTTCAGAGGAGTGATAAAAGTGTATAATGAGTCGACTCTCGTGGCCTGTACGGGGAGCTCTTGTGCGAGAGACGTTCTCGGTGCTTGGTACTATGGCTATAGGAGTTCCTCGTCTGACCCGAACCCTACTCTTATGGTGGAGTTAAGCGGCTTAGCAACTCAAGTCCTTACGTTTAAGAGGATTGCGTCGGGGGAGGGAGGTACTCAAGCAACTACGTACTACCCATACCTCTTCATAGGAGATCTTGACGGAAACGGAGTTAACGAGGTAGTCTTCATTACTGAAGACGCTTACTACGGCGGTAGCAGTCAATACAATGACAGGAACCCGCTTGACCCCAAAGTAACACTACTTGACTACTCGGAAGTCCCCCTACCACTAACACTTAACTTAAGCGGTATTACGGGGAGTGCTGACGGCTCAATACCTGGCTCAAGATTCTCAGGCTTAATAATAAACATAAACCTAGTATTCCACGACAACTCATACCCTGACGGCGAAGCCCAACTTAGCGATAACGACGACACGAAAACACTCTTGAGGGTATCACTCATTCAGAAAGACGACGCCGGTAACATAGTGTCGAAGTACATAATCAGGGAATATGACTATCAAGAAATATGCAATTATCACAAAACAATAATCAGAGACTTCATAAACGACAACTACTTCGTTAAGATACCTCAGTCTCTTTACGTCCCTATACCTGGGTCGGGCAAGTACTGGGTCTTAATAGAGATTATGGACCCATACAGCTACACGGGAACAACAAACGATGTAGACTTCACCATAGGCTTTGAGATAATATCAATCTTACCACTATCTAGGTAGGAAGAACTCTACCCTGTAGGGTATGAATCCCGCGAGAGTAAGTGACGTAACCAAGAACTGAATTACCACCGAGCTCAGGACCAGGTGCTTAAGGAAGTACTCACGACTCCCCATCAAGTGCTTAATGAGTAAAGCAACGTTAGCGTATAGTAGCGGGAGTGCGTTCACGTAATACCAATCAAGAGGTCCGGGCAAGATAGTCGTTAAAGAAACCCACCCAGCCAAGCAAACAAGACTCTCGCTAAACCCAGACTCACGAGCCAAAACACAGTAAGTGTTAATCAGCAGTGAAGGAAGCATCACATACCAAAACACAGAACCCAAACCTAAACCAAGATACACGAAAGAATCAGAGCCAGGAACGAACGTAGAGTTAATCAAGACCTGCGTCGAGTCTACAGTAGAGAAAGTGAGAGTGAAATCACCGCCGTAACGCCACACCTCAACCTTACTAATAAGCTTCATCAACCCGTTAACAGCTATAGGTAACGAAAACCCGTGCCTCCAAGACATGTAAGAAAATATATCTATATGATGCTGTATAACAGCATAAGGACCCAACATCAAGTCAGCAACATACGTAAGAAGGTACGAGACAAAAGCAACACAAACAAAAACAAACAACCCCTTAATAAACCTCCTACTAACAAACCCCCAACGCTTAACAAAAACATACATGAAAACAAGAAAGTAAGGAGCAACACTAAACTTACAAGCAACCCCCAACCCGAAGAAAACCCCTGAAGCAATCAACGAAGACCTAGAAAGAACAAAATAAAGAGAAAGTAAGAAAAAGAATACAGCCAGAGGATCGAGAAGAAGAAACCTATGAGAATTAATAAAGACAGTATCTAAAATCAAGAAAAAACAAGAAAAGAAACCAAGCAACTCAGAAGCAAATAAATTCTTAACCAGAAAATAAACAAGCAAAGAAGAACCAAACATAAGAAACAAATAAAAAAACCTACCAAAACCAAACAACGTAGCAAAACCAATCAAGTACTTACCGAGAGGAGGATGCTCAAAATTACAGCTAATCGGAGACGTTAAATTAACTACATACTCAAGGCCACACTTAATATATATAAATTCGTCGTAATAACTCGGAAGACTCGAATTAAAAGATGTAAGACTTGCTAGAGACACTATCCAGATTAACATCATTAAGAACAAAGTGACGTGCTTAGATCTAAGGCAGGTAAACCTTCCAAAGCAGTTAGTTAACATCAATGATAAAAGACACCTGAATCCTTTAATCTCATTAAGTTAAATGAGATAGTATAAAAAAGCTTTTACATTTTATGTTTCAGGCATACTAACTTACTTTGCTTGAACGTTAGCTGTAAACACGTTACCAGCTCTAGTGTATATTTTTACTTGATATGTAGTTCCTGGAATAGGGTTACCAGCTGCGACTACTATGTAGCCTTCCTGACCAGGAGTCAAGGAGACCTCTGTAGCGGTACCTGTACTAGTAGTGAATCCCGTGCTAAAGCCGAAGTTAGAGGTGGCTGTATAAAGTCCCACTATCTCTATCCTGTATATTACTGCTGTAGCACTTCCAGTATTCTTCACGTGTAGGATTAATATCTTAGTATTGGCAGTAGCGTTTATAAAGCTATCTGGATATACCTGCAGCGTCTCTGTTGCTCCGAAAGACCCCCATATTCCCATTATCCAGCCTATTACGCCTATTGCTATTACTAGTGTTACTGCGATTAGAATTACTGTTGCTAGTATGGGTGATATTGCTTTGTTTAATT
>JAWBSH010000010.1:0-45208 GCA_038843015.1 Zestosphaera sp.
CCTATATACATGTCGTCTTGTATTACGTTAAACTCCCATAAACCAACCTTAAGTAGCACGTCTTTCTTGTACAGAGTTCCACTACCTAAAGGGAAAACCATGAGACCGAGGTTGTGCCTACTCTTGTATAGCGTGTCTACCACATACTTCATACTGTACGTCAGGGAGACACCGAGCTTCGTCTTTCTGTAAGTATAGCCTAACCATCTAGCTACACACGCATCATACCCCAACTCAATACACGAGATTAGTTTAGGTATGGTGTCTTCATGCAATCTTGAGTCAGCATCTAAGAAAAGAATCAAGTCATGTCTAGAATTAAGAACCCCATAATTTAGGGCGGCGGCCCTGCCTTTAGGTCCTTCGGTTCTCACAACGAACTTGAAATTATTGAGTCCTAGTTTTGAGGCATATTCTTCAGAAACTCTCTTAAGTTCTAATCCTGTTTCGGGAGGGTCATCACATATAATCAAGACTTCATACTCGCGGTTCAGAGTACTTAAGCCCTTACTTAGATTGTCTATCAATTCAAGTATTAGGTGTTCCGGCTCATTCTTCACAGGCACTACCACACTGACGCCAGAATTTAGGAGACTACTACTCACCCGTACTTCTTTCTTCCTATTCTCTTCGCCAAGAAAGTACATGACGCTGTGAATAAACATTACTAAAATACTCGGCATTATTAGGAAGACATAAATCAGCAGCCTGATTATCTCGTTCATTGTTACTCCCTACACTAAACATAATACTAAGAGGTAGACTTTAATAACGTTTAATACCTAATAACTTAGGTAAGACGCGTAAGATTAGAGCAGGATTGAGAGACTTAAAGCATGAAAACTTTTATAGTCTTTTGTTTAAGTAAAACTTAGACAAGGTGTGACACTCTTGACTCATCTGGATGATGTAGTTGAGTGGTTAAAGACTTACGGCTCTTCTTTTGTGAACGCCAGGAAGATCTCGAGAAAATTCAACGTGAATAGTAAGGTAGCAGCACACATACTAAAACAACTCAAGATTAGAGGTTATGTAGTACTTTATAAGAGGAGGAGAGGCAGATTCAATATATACAAGATAAATAAGAGCAGGTTAAACAACAAAATAAAAAGCTCTAAGGAAGTAAATGTTTTAGTTAAGTCTAAGCAGTTTTTACAGGGCTGACAGTGCTAAGGTCCCTATCTTTAAGTGATGAAGTATTTAAGAAGATGCAAGCTCTGCTTACTTAAGTTTAGAGATGAGCTAGTTTCTTAGTAGGTGGTGGCTTTAGTCGTGAGCCAGAAACCGGAGCTTATTGAAGGCGACATGATTAGACTTCATGATAATAGTTTATGGGTTGTAAAAGGTTGTTATCACCCGCCCGAAGGTATAGTTGCGGTTCTTAGATTATTTGAAGGTAAGAAAATTAAGAGATTAAGTGATGCTTACGTCATCATGTCGAGATACTACAAACATTACATGAGGTTTATTCCAGAACTTGGAAAAATCGTTCCCGTAATTCCTCACTATGCAGTGTCTGATTATTTAAGGTCCCTAGCAATGACTAGAGAGTTATGTGAAGGTCTAAGCTACCTACATGACGTAGCACTCAATCTAATAAAATTACTATCTAGTCAGGGTATTGAGTGCGGCTTAAGCGGTAGCCTACTCGGTGGTTACTACACTCAAGACTCAGATATAGACCTGATTTGCGTGGAGCAGTCAGTTAATAGTTATGAGATCCTGAAAAATTTGATGAAGTCTAAAATCACGGAACATCTCTCACCAGGTGATGCTTTAGAGGAAATCTCGTCAGTAGGTGAGCTAGTCCCAAGAAATTATCACGTGAGGTTCCTACAACGTAAGCTTACTCAGGGGAAGTTTAAGGGGGTTAAATATACTCTCAGGATTCTTGATTGCAGTGCAGAGGAAGAGTTTTTAGGTCCTTATGACGTAACTCTTGAAGATCAAGTAGTAATTAAGTTAGATAGTAGCTCTTATAAAACACCTGCCGTATACGAAGCAAGCATTTTAAGACCCCAGTTAATCCGAGGAGTGAGGACTTACCTCATCTCTTACAGAGCTAGACTAACAGAGTTACATAAAGGAACCTTAATAGTGGGTAGGGGTTTAATTCACTTAAGACTTGATGACGGATTAGCTGTCATAGACTTCGACGCACCAAATTCTTTCTTGGAACACATTAGCTAGGGTACTGTTAGTGTGACCTCAACAATATTATATAGTTGAGGTCAATATATCTAATCAATGGATATGAGAGCAGTTAGGTGGTCTGGTTGAATGCGAAAAGGAGGAGAGTGAAGGCGTATGTCAACGCATTAAGTGATTTAATAAGTAGCGATAATCCTAGTAGAGAACTGGCGATTCAGCTAGTTAAGAAGTATCTAGAGAGTGTTAATGTAGAGCCTTTCAGAGGCGCTTCAAAACCTGAAGATATATACGAGAAAGAAATGATTAGCCTTTACGTAATAGCTACTAGAGGACTAGGAATAAACAATGAGTTTAGAGAACTGATGAGTAAGGTTTTTAATAAGGAGCTAACGTATGAGGACACTTACTTACTACTCTCTCGAGACACGCCTCCAGAGATTATACGAGAAGAGATCCGAGCACTTGTGGGTAATATTGACGAGTCCTACATCACGAGAGTTTTAAGATACGCTTTAATACTTTACCACCTGGACTTTGAGTCTTTCGAGAACGTGATAAGAGTCTTGAAGAAGGCTTACCAGGCCTTCCCAGAATTTAGTGACGCTGTAAGGAGGTTTACTAAATTCGTTATCTCGGTTAAGCTTGCTGAAGAGATAAGTCAAGGAATAATAAAGAATAAGATCGAGAAAGAGATAAGGAAGCAATTAATTTCTTTAGAGATAGGACTACCTAAGTCTACTCCCTCAGACGATTACGTGATGAAGGTAGCTAAAGTCACGTATGAGATAAGCGATACTCTTCTCTCAAAAATTTTCGAGCAAACTCAACCTCAGAACAACAAGACTAGCGACTGAAAAGTTAATCTAGAATTTCTCAGAAGTCTAGAGCCTCACTAAAAGCAGAGTCTGTTCTAGACTGAGCAAGCTCTTTAGAGCGTTAACATACTGAATTACAACTGAAAGTCTCGTCTCTTTATGGTGGAGGTGGTGTGGTAGGGTTCGTAAGCTCTTAAGCTCTATATCTTTCAGTATGTATATTTTGGTGGGTAGCATATTCCCGAGCTCCGCACTATGTGGGGTAGGGGGTAAAGCGCTTGAAACCGGGCGCAGGACTGAGCCCGGCTCCCACCGAGGAGGTCAGTTACCTGTAGACTTCAGATATCGCTTTTCTAACCTCGGGGGGCAGAGTCTCATACTCTACTTCAGTATCTTTAACTTCCTTAAAATCACTTAACTCTAGCAAATTCCACTCTTTTTCTTCCTCGCCGACAGAATATGAACCTTTAAGTGTTTTATGTACTACTATAAAGCTCTTCCCGTCAGGAGTCCTATAATGCTCTACAACAATTCTCTCCCTACCCTTCTTAACGTGATATACTGACTGCCTCTGAGCCTTCAGCACCAGCTAACACCAACATTAGAGTTCATGCCAGGTATTTAAGCATTTGATCTAATGCTTTAGTAAAGGATATTATTTTTGTAGACTTGCTTTACTTGACGCGAGTTTGGTGGTTCAAGAGATGGGTAAGTGCTTAGCGTGTGGAAGAGAAGCTAACACTATCAGCTCATCTCTCTCTATTTGTGGAGAGTGTTTAAAGAGCTTAAGTAAGGTTCCGGAGTTTAGTAAATCTAGGCGTGTGAAGTTTAGGAGTAGTTTGGGGCTTCCAGTATTTCCTCCAGTCGTGAGTGAAGAAGGTGGTTTCAGGCAGTGTAGTATATGCGTTAACGAGTGTCAGTTAAGGGAAGGCGATGTAGGTTTTTGTGGTTTGTGGACAAACATAGGAGGCTTAATGAAGTTCAGGCTAGGTCTAGATAAAGCACTAGGTTTATGGTATCTTGACCCACACCCAACAAACTGTGTTGCAGCACCTGTATGTCCAGCCAACACCAGCAGAGGGTACCCTGAATACACAAAAACACCAGGTGTTGAGGTAGGCTACTATAACTTAGCAGTCTTCTTCGGCGGTTGCTCACTAGATTGTTTATTCTGCCAGAATTACGAACACAAAGAACTCGTGTCAGAAAGTATTAGAGGGAAAAGTAAGAGATTCTTCGCTGTTAAGGACCTTATTGAGAGAGCATTAAGTCCTGTAGTGACTTGTGTCTGTTACTTTGGTGGCGATCCAGGACCTCACTCGCCTCATGCCATAGCGGCGTCCAGAGAAATACTCAGAAACTCTGAAGAGCAAATCAAGAGGATATGTTGGGAGACTAACGGTCTTCAGAACCCGGCTATCATGCGTGAGATGGCTAAATTAAGTCTCGAGTCTGGCGGGATAGTCAAGATAGATTGGAAAGCCTGGAGTCCCGTAATTTACGAGGCGCTCACAGGAGTTAACGGGGTTAAAGCCGTTGAGAGGCTAAAACATAATGTTCGACTAATTAGCGAGTTGAGAAGTTCTAGGAGAGAGCCCCCACTCTTAGTAGTAAGCACTCTCTTAGTTCCAGGATATGTTGACCTATATGAGGTAGAGGGAATAGCTACGTACATAGCTAGTGTAGACCCTGACACGCCCTACGTCTTACTAGCGTTCCATCCAACACACCTAATGAGAGACCTACCCACCACCAGTTACGACCATGCTCTCAAAGCGCTAAGAATCGCTCGAAGCTCAGGACTGAAAGAAGTATACATAGGTAATGAGTGGTTATTATCAAACTCGTACCTCGTATGACGAGCCGACCTGTTTGTTCTCACTTAGTCACTACGTATAGACACTTCAGAGCCGTCATGAATTATGAGTACATTGATGTAGTGTCTTGAATAATCGTTGAGCTTGATAACGTTAGACTGCCTGTAGGTTGTTTTTGTTGTTTCTATGGATTCCGAGAATTAATTACATAGTATAGTGTTTGAGTGTTTTGGAGCCTGTGAGCTGATGAGTCGTTGGCGAGGGACGAGGCTCTGTAAACCGCTCTTAGCTGATAGCTCTTGAGAACACAGTAGCTCCCTAGAGCTGCAGGCGGGAATAACCAGAGATAAACACAACCAAAATAACTAAAATAGCCTAGCTAATGGGCACAGGCAACCACCTCTCTCAACACCTGGTTTAGTTATGTTTTTAATACTCTAGTGTTTTTATGGTGTGGGTGCTGAGTTGAGCAGGAGAGGCTCTGTCTCTGTTCTTGCTTACCTCATGTTTTTATGTATTATTATTCATTACATGTCAGCGACTCCAGCGGTAAATGCTCAGACGCAAGTTCTCGATAAGTTATTAACTATAAGCAACAACGACTTAATACTAGTCTACAATATAACTAGAACTCTCGAAGTAGTCAACGTTAGTAGCATGCCAATGAGTTATAGTGTAAAGCAGGAATACATGATTAGAGTTAAGGTAGTCAACGACACTCACGTATTCGTCCAGGGATTCAGATTCCCTGAGTCAGAAATATACTTAACACTCAGCAGTTCTAATTGGGTAGGTATAGGAGGACTTATTTACTGGATCCTCAGCAACTACACAGACTTCCTAGCAAAGAATATCTTGCCCGAGTATAACACTACTATAAATAAGAGACTTGCAACCGATTTCATGAATTCTGTGTTTGTTTTGCCTATACTAAGCGGGGAGGCTTCAGGTACTTGCACGAACATCCCGATAGGCGGCGCTTACATAAGCGGCTTTAAAGCAGTGATTTCTACGAGCTTAGGTAGCGGCAACGCCTATTACGACTGCAAGTACGGGATCCTTTTTAAAGCATACATAACCAAAACGATTCACCAGAGTTCAGTAAACACTACACACTTAATTAAAGACTCAGTAAATCTAGAACTTCACAGAGCCAACACAGAAATACTAAACGAGATAGTTATTAAGGAGCGTGTTTGGAGCCTCTATGACATCTTAATTTACGTAGTTCCCGCGACTTCTGTAGCGGTAGCTACAACTGCAGTCCTCATTTATGTATTAAAGATTAGGAGAAAGCCTATAGTAAGTGACCAGTCGGCTAGCAGGTGATTACATCTGAAGAACTTAAGTCTAATAGTAGACAAGCTGATTGCTAAGTATTCAAGCATGTTAGAAGATGACTCGTTTATCCCAACTAAAGCTAGGAAAGCTTCTTTAAGCCCTCTAGAATCCTTAATAGGAATAATACTCTCACAAAACTCTACAGATAAGAACGCGTGGAAAGCTCTTGAGAATCTGATTAAGTATTATGGTGGTAGAGTTACTGCAGAAAAAATAAGTAGTACTGACTTGAGAGTCTTGGAGTCGCTGATAAAGCCAGCAGGCATTTACAGGTCTAAAGCTAGAGCTATTAAAAACCTTGTGTTAGTCTTGAGGGAAGAAGAATTAACTTCTCTAGACGCTAGTAAGTTAAAAGAAAAACTAGCTCTCGTACGTGGTGTAGGGCCGAAAACCATAGATGTCTTCTTGGCTAGCGTGCGCGGCGTGCCCACCTTCCCTATAGACACGCACATCAGGAGAATCCTCTACAGGCTTGGAGTGATAGATAAGAGGATTGAAAAGTATGAGAAGATTAGGTCTGTGGTAATGAGTCAAGTACCGCCAGATAAGCTCCTGACGACTCACTACGTGTTAATAATTCACGGAAGGACTACATGTAAGGCTAGAAAACCGCGGTGTGCTGAATGCCCAGTAGAAGACTTGTGTGAGAAGAGAGGAGTTAGTTTCTGTTGAAGAATAGCGCTACTGCCGCGGTCTTCTCTCAAAATACTGTAACAGTTTTCGCTAGGTTCCTGGGTTTGTCAGGGTCTAGACCTTTCTTGATGGCTGTGTAGTAAGCTAATAATTGTAAGGGTATGATGTATGAAACTGCTGAAGCCACCTCATGCTGAACAGGCATTACGAGCCGGAAATCAGCTAAAGATAACGCCTCCTCCGCGTTATTTGGTGAAACCAGTATCGTGTAAGCATCTCGTGCTTTCATTTCCTCAATATTACTCTTTATTAGTTCTTCCTCGTCTTTACTTAATATGACGAACAACACTGGAAAGTCTTTCTCTATCAGAGCTATGGGACCGTGTTTTGACTCTCCAGCTGGGTATGCCTCAGCATGCACGTATGCGATCTCCTTCATTTTAAGCGCTCCCTCCATGGCTACGGGCAGCCCAAGTCCTCTCCCAAGATAGTATGCGTTACTCTTCAAACTCATTTTATCGGCTAGTACTGATACTTTCGTCTCTTCCTCTCTCAAAATCTTAGCTACTATATTAGGAGTTTCACGTAATGCGTTATACGCGTCATTAGCTATTTGAGGCTTTAAGACCCCTCTTAACTCGCCTGTCTTGAGAGCTAAGTATGAGAGAAGTGCTACCTGTGATGTGAAGGTCTTTGTTGCCGCCACGCTTATCTCTGGTCCTGCTCTTATGTATATAGGCATATCAGCTTCTCTAGCTATAGTAGACTCCACCACGTTAGTTACCGCGATCGTTAAAGCACCCTTCTCTCTAGCCTCCCTGATTCCTCTTAAGGTATCTATAGTCTCGCCTGACTGACTAACCCCGATGACTACATCACCTTTACCTAGTGTGTTGAGCCACCAGCGACTCTCTGAAGCTACTATAGCTTCAGCCCATAAGTTAGCGTACTTCCTGAGCAAGAGAGCTGCTATTAGTGTGGCGTGGTAAGACGTTCCCGCGCCAAGTAGTAAGACTCTCTCTGACTTGGCAATCACTCTAGCTACCTCGCTAGTTGCTTCACCTGCACCACTCAACGTAGAAGCCAACGCATAAGGTTGTTCGTGAATTTCTTTAAGCATGAAGAAGTCATAGCCTTCTTTAGAAGCCATTTCGGGGCTCCACTCGACAGTCCTAACCCTAGACTCTACATTGACAGGAACCCACTTAACCACGTCTTCACTACTCACCATCTTCTCTATCACAACCTTACTTGGCGTGACGTAACCTACCTCCCCATCCCTCAACACTATTATTCTCCTAGTGTAGTCTATGAACGCCACAACATCGCTTGCTACAAAATTACTTTTATTTCCCAAACCTACTATTAAGGGCGACATTCTCCTAGCAAAAAATATTTTCTTGGGTTCCTCTACGTCTATCATCGCCAGAGCGTAAGCTCCCTCCAACAACTCAATAGTCTTCTTGAAAGCCTCGTAGGTTTCGTAGCCTCTCTTCTTAAAAGACTCTACTAGGTGAGGGATTACCTCAGTGTCTGTATCTGAGGTAAAGCTATGCCCCTCGCTAATTAAGAGCTCCTTAAGCTTCTTATAGTTCTCTATGATTCCATTATGTACTACAGCTATACGACCTGAGCAATCAACATGAGGGTGAGCGTTCTCATCACTAGGTTTCCCGTGTGTTGCCCACCTAGTATGTCCTACGCCGCTGACTCCGTAGATAGTATCAAAACTCAGTTTTTGAGATACAAGATCTATCATGCCCCTAGACTTCCTAACTTTAAGCAAGCCTTCATTAGTCATAACAGCTAAGCCTACAGAGTCATAACCCCTATACTCTAACTTCTTTAAAGCTTCCTTAATCAGCTTGCCTAGAGGCTCTTGAGAGAGCATTTCGTCTGTAGTCACTCCTATTATGCCACAAACCACGTCATCACAGCCCCACACTTACTTAATTTCTCAGTTAAGAAATAAATAGTTTGAGTGAGGGTTGTCTGCATGAAGGTCTTGCTAGTTAATGATGACGGGTTTGTGACTAAAGCTTTGCCTCTAACTTATCACGCGCTATCATCTTTCGGCGAGGTAATAGCTGTAGTTCCTGAGGTGCCTAAGTCAGGCGGTGCTCACTCATTAACGTTGCATAAGCCTCTCTTCTTAAGAGAACTCTTAATACATGACATTAAGGTCTACGTAATAAACGGGACCCCTGTAGACGCGATTCACGCCGCACTACAGATACTCAATTATAAGCCGTCTTTAGTAGTTTCGGGAGTGAATATAGGAGAGAACACGTCATCTCAAAACATACTCTACTCAGGAACTATAGGAGCTGCCCTAGAAGCAGGCTTGCTAGGAATTCCGTCTATTGCTTTCTCAGCTGACGTAGAGAACGATGAGGAACTAATAGAGCCTCAATACTCGTTTAAAGTCAGGAAGATAATAGAAGCTATCATAAACTTCATCGCGAGTAGAGGCTGGTTTAACGGGGTAGACACTATATCAGTGAATATTCCTAAATCTGGTTTCAGGGGCGTAGTAATGCCTCGAACTCAGAGATTAAGATTTTTTCAGAGATTTGAGAGCAGGGTAGACCCTAGAGGAAGGAGATACTACTGGTTAGTTGGTAATAAAGTCACCGAGAAAGACACAGACTCTTACTACCTTAGTGAGGGTTACGTGGTTCTTACGCCTTTAAGAGTAGACTTAACACACCCTACACTGAGCGGCTGTAGCGAGCTAGACCCTCTCCTAAATGATTTAGTAAAACACCTCAACCACACATTAAAGCTACTTTAGCTAAGTAGTTGTGAGGACATGATGCGATGAGTAGAAGGAGACTAGAAGGTTTTACACGTTTTGAAGAATACGAAAATGCTCTATCAAAATTACTGACTCAAGTCAACGTAGCTCTCGAGTTAGAGAAGATACCTGTGAGTGAGTCTTCTGGTAGGATTGCGGCTGAAGACTTGTACAGCCTAAGAGATTACCCGCCTGTTGATAGAGCAGCCTTAGACGGCTACGCAGTAAGGTCGCTAGACGTGTTAAGTGCTTCACCAAGTAATCCAGTAATACTGAAAATTGTTGGAAGTATTGAAGCAGGAGAAGTCCCTAAGTTCTCAATCAATGCCGGAGAAGCCGCCATAGTCTTCACCGGCGCTCCAATACCTGAAGGCTCAGACTCTGTAGTTCCTTTTGAGGAAGCCGTCAGGAGAGGAAACCTTGTTCATATCCTGAGGCCAGTCCAGAAATACAAGAATGTTAGCAGGGCTGGTGAAGACATCAAGACAGGTGATTTAATAATTAGGAGAGGCATCATAATAAGACCATGGCATATAGCGGCATTAATTGAGGCTGGGTTTGAGGAAGTTAAGGTCTTTAAAAGACCTAGAATAGGCATCATAAACGTAGGTAATGAGCTAATAGTTGAGGAAGGTAACAAAATACCGAATTCTACCGGGCCCCTAATATACGCGTACCTAAAAGAACTTGGTTGCGAGCCTGTCTTGATCGGTGTAGTACCTGACGATGAGGAAGAGATACTTAACACGGTTTTGAGAATTTTGCGAGATTTTGAAATACTTATAACGACTGGAGGAACTTCCGTCGGCGGCAAGGACTTAGTTCCTGAAGCTCTCTCTAGGATTAGCGGCGCTAACCTGATTTTCCACGGTGTTAACTTAAGGCCTGGCAGGACTACTGGAGCATACGTAATTGAGGGAAAGCCTATACTGATGTTTTCAGGTCTTCCTGTAGCGGCTTTAGTAGGTCTTGAAGCTTTTGTTAAGCCCCTCATCAGACATCTCACAGGAGCTACGCTACTACCAGAACCTACTGCGAGAGTTAAAGTACGTAGGAGAGTAACTAACGTTATTGGGTTTAAGTCTTTCTTTAGGGTAGTTGTTTACCGTGAGGGTGGTGAGCTCTCAATGGAGCCACTGAGACTAACAGGGTCAGGGATCATATCAACCCTTCTAAGAGGTAACGCCATACTAGTCGTTAATGAAAATATAGAAGGATATGATGAGGGCGACTACGTAGATGTAGTCTTGATAGGACCTATATACGAGAAAAGACCCGAGTTCTTAGAGTGAGAGACGCTATGAACGCTACTACTTATAGTAGATTTTAACCAAATATTGCGCTTTCTTTAAGTAGCTTACCTTCTTCGAATCTCTCTAGTCTCAATTCTTTAGTCTCAGGTATCCTGGGCTTGCCTTCTAAGATTATATTCTTGAGTTCCTCACCTACTATGGGGGCCATCATATACCCATGCCCGCTAAATCCTGTCGCAGTAACGAGGTTTTCTATGAATGGAACCGCTCCCACTATGGGGTGGTGGTCTGGCGTGACCTCGTAGTAACCTACCCACACTCTAAGCAGGTTAGTACCTAGTATTTGAGGGAAATACCTAGACATTATAGTCACTGCTTTCTTTAAGTATCCGTACCTCAAGCTCATGTCTTCTTCAGGTACAGGGAATTCTGCACCGACTAAGAGACTCCCCGTCTCATGCTGTACTATATAAGAGCCTGTCTCTTTATGTATGACTAGAGGTCTGATGAACTGCACATACTTCTCAGTGACTAGCAAGTGGTGTGGGTCTTTCTTGAGTGGTATCTTAATACCTAGCTTTCCTAATAAGTCCTTGCTCCACACGCCAGCAGCTATTACTACATGCTCGTTTACTTGAATCTCCCTCATTCTATCAACGACTATAGAACGCGCTCTACCGCTAGACACTCTCACGTCAGTAACTGAAGTGTACTCATGAATAGTGACACCTAACTCTCTTAACTTCCTCCTCACAGCCCAAAGGAACTTTAGTGGGGATGCTTTACCCGCCATGGGGTCATAAAGTGCTGCTAGAACGTCATTTAGTTCTATGGGTATCAAGTCTCTTATCTCGTCTCTGTCAAGCATGCGTGTCGGGACGCCCAGGCTATTCTGATAAGCCGACAACTTCTTATGAAATTCTACGAGCTCTTCCGTGGTTAGCAACCATAAGTACCCGTCTTGCACGAATTCTAAACCACTAATCTCTTCTCTTAGGGATAACCATCTACGTATAGATTCTTTCATTAGCTTTATGTGGACGTCTGACGCGAACGAAGCCCTAACACCGCCTGCACACCTACCCGTACTACCAAAACCTAGGTACTTTTCCTCAAAAACATGAATATCTTTAACGCCTTCTTTAGCTAAGTAGTAAGCAGTCATAAGCCCTGTTGAACCACCGCCTACTATAGCTACATTAACAGACTTCAACTCCTTAACTCACCTCTCCTTAAATACGTATAGGGGCACTGGCTTCAGGGGAGGTCTTGATGGGGGAACCCTCAATTCTGTATCACTTTTCTCTTTAGCCGTATTGCCAAAGAGCTGAGGATACATACGTAGTACCATGTTTATACAATAACGACCTCCGCAAGGACCCATACCCAGCCTAAGCCTCCTCTTAAGTGTCTCTATATCTCTAATACCTTCCTCCTCTATTACCTTCTGAACTTCCTCTAAGGATATCTCTTCACATAAGCAGAGGAGTTTCACCATCACTTAATCACCCTAATAGCTCTTACGACCATGGCTAAATCCTTAGGAGCTGAGACTGTGACTACCCAAGACTTAGTTATCTTATCTCTGTAGACTCTTGTTACAACACCTCTACCGACTTCTCTTCCCTCACGGTCTAGGAGCACTACCTCGTCTCTTTTTGAGGGAGCAGGGAGTAGTTCGTGAGGTAGTGTGACGTAACCAGCATCTCCTTCTCTTGAGACATCTACTACGAAGATTGCCAGACCAGGACACCGCCCAACACACACCCCGCAACCAGTACATTTACTGAAGTCTATTTTGGGTAAGTCAGTTATTTTGCTTTTGGAAACGGCGTTGAACGGGCAGGAAAACACGCACACGTTACACGGTATCTCTTCAACACACTCGTAAATTGCTACAGGACCCTTATGTAATCTAGTCTCGTCTGGAACGTACCCCATCTTAGTGAGCGTATCTAAATCAACTACACCTGTTTCTTTGAAGCGACTCATTCAATCACACCCCGCAAGGCATGAGAGACGATTGCCAGCCTTTCCTAACTTTCTCGCTGACGGGCGCGGACCTATACTCGTAAAGCATTCTTATGAGGTTTTCTCTCTTAGTAACATACTCTTCTTTCTCGCCGTAAGCTTTGACCAGTATAGAATAGCCCGCAATCCACCCCTCAATAAACGCCGTAGTTGCTTCCTCGATTGCTGCTAAGTCTCCTGCTATGAAGACGTTCTCTACTGAAGTCTCCATATACTGAGTCCTCAGAGGTACTAGACCCCCGAGTTCGGGTATGTATTTCATGGCTGCTCCAAACTGCCTCACTAATTCTGTGTTCGGAGTTAATCCAACAGCTAATAATACCGTGTCTACCTTAAAGGATTTCTCAGTGCCTTGTATGACATTCCAGCTCTCGTCAACACGAGCGATGATTGCCTCTTCAACTCTCTCAGCGCCTTTAACGCCTAGTATAGTGTGGCTTGTGAGTATAGGTATTCCGTACCTCCTTATCTTAGCTGCGTGAACAAACCAGCCCCCGATCTTCGGCAAAGCCTCAACAACCGCCTTGACTTCAGCACCTGCTTGAAGTAGCTGATAAGATATTATTAGTCCGACATTACCAGAGCCCACCACTAAAATCTCGTTGCCAGGCTTAACTCCCCACACGTTCATCAAGGTCTGTGCTCCTCCAGCCCCCATAACTCCTGGTAAGTCATTATTCTCGAACACTAGGTAGTTTTCGTAGGCGCCAGCCGCGATCACGACGTACTTAGGTCTTATTAAATACGTGGCTTCATCGCTGATTGCTACTATACCCTCCTTAAACACCCCTATTACGGTAGTCCTACTCAGTATTCTGATGTTAGGGCATTTACTCAGCTTATTAGCGTACTCTTCAGCTATCTCAAAACCTCTTTTACCAGCAAATAATTCCTTAGAACCAAAGAATATGTGAGTCTGCTTTATTAGCTGACCGCCGAGTCTTATCTGGTCGTCTACGAGCGCTACGCTGAGGTTCGTGCCACACAAGACTTCAGCTGAAGCCATTCCAGCAGGCCCTCCGCCGACAATCAGCACGTCAACGTCAAGTTCCTCATTAACCAACCTCTTCTCGTACTTGCTCGCTTCAGGGAGGTTGCTAATCCTCTCTATCTTCATGTTCTCTTCTGCTGGCGTAACACACGACCGTGTCGGAATTCCGTTGACCCTGACTATGCAGGAACCACACTTGCCGACCATGCAGAAGACAGCTCTAGGCCTTTTTAAGCTAGGTGATAACCTAAATAAGTCTATCCCAGCTGCGTAAATCGCTGCAGCCAGAGACTCACCCTCAAAAGCTCTTATGGGCTTGCCCTCAAAGAATATAGTTATTTCTTTGCCGCGCTTAAACTCTAGTATTGGGTGTGTATGTATCCTCCTATCCCTCAAAACGCATCAACCAAAAAGTAATCTCTAAGAAATAAAAATATTTTAGTTTTCGTCAAAAGAAGATTTAGTGAGGTGCTAGGTACTTGGAGAACACGAGAGTATCAAGCCTAACACACTTTTTCAAGCCTAGAAGCGTGGCTGTTTTAGGAGCTTCTGTCATTGAAGGTACTGTAGGCAGAGCAATAATGGTTAATTTAGTTAGTGAGTTTAAGGGAGTGATATACCCTGTAAATCCTAAGTATGATGAAATCTTAGGCTTAAAGGCTTATAAATCGTGTAGAGACCTCCCAGAAGTTCCGGACCTAATAGTGGTTGCCGTACCAGCTAAGATAGTGCCTCAAGTGCTTGATGAGTGCGGGAGTAGGGGGGTCAAAGCAGCCATAGTAATAAGTGCTGGCTTTAAGGAAGTGGGGGAGGAAGGCGAAAAGCTTGAAAAAATGCTAGTTGACGTGGCTAGAGAACACGGAGTTAGAGTGATAGGACCTAATTGTTTAGGTGTCTACGACGCGCACTCAAGACTCAACACAATATTTAACCCGCCTGATAGACAGAAAATGCCGCCTCCAGGTAGTGTTGCTTTCTTGTCTCAGTCAGGCGCGTTAGGTGCGGCAATACTTGACTGGCTAGCAGAATATAATATCGGCATGAGCAAGTTCGTTAGTTACGGTAACGCTGCTGACGTGAAGGAATGGGAGCTCCTAGAGTACCTGGTTGAGGACCCGGAAACTAGAGTCATAATGATGTATATTGAGGGAGTTGAAGACGGCAAGAACCTGCTTAAGGCAGTGAGGAAGGCCACCGTGGCCGGGAAGCCAGTCATAGTATTAAAAGCAGGTAAGTCTGAGAGAGGCATTAGAGCTGTATCGTCACATACTGGCTCCCTAGCAGGCTCATACAAGGTCTACGAAGCGGGCTTAACACAAAACGGTGCCTTAGTAGTTAATGAGTTAGATGAATTCATACTAGCTACTAAGGCACTCAGTTGGTTGCCTGCCCCACACGGTGATAGAGTAGCTATAGTGACAAATGGCGGTGGTGCTGGAGTACTGACTACTGATGCGGTAGAACTTCTGGGTCTACGTCTTGCTGAATTATCTGAGGAGACTAAGAGATACTTGAGAAGTAAGTTACCCCCGGCAGCATCCTTGAATAACCCTGTAGACATACTTGGTGACGCGCCGCCAGAAAGATACGAGGTAGCTATGGAGGCAGTGATGAGAGACGATAACGTAGACTTAATAATAGTCATAGGAATAATGCAGTCACCAGCATTTAAGCCTTTAGAAGTTCTTGAGAGTATAAAGAAACTACTGAGAGAGTATAAGAAGCCGACGGTCTTTGTAGCTCCAGGCGGAGAATACACTGTAAACAACTTGAAGAAGATAGAGTCTGGGGCTAGAATACCCACGTTCAAGTCTCCTGAAGAAGCGGCTAAGGCTTGCTACTTCCTAACAACCTGGTATAGGAACTACGAGGTGCTGAAGTCTCTGAAGACTACCTAAAGAACGTGCTAGAAGGTATCATTGATGATAATTCAAGGAGACCTGCACATCCACTCATACGTGAGTGATGGGGAGGCATCACCAGAAGAGATCGTTAAATATTCTATCAAGAAAGGTCTTAACGTCATCTCGATAACCGATCACAATACTTTCTTAGGGTCCCTGTCAGCGATACCTAAGACAAGAAGCCTCAAGAAGTTGATTGTCATACCGGGAGCTGAGATCAGGACTTACTGGGGTGACGTGCTAGTCTTGTGTCAAACACCTGTTAAAGTCTCTGAAGATCCTCTAAAGTTGTGGGAAGAAGCTGTAAAAAACCATTGCCTACTAATACCTGCTCACCCATTCGATATTCTGAGGCTAGGCATAGGGATTAGGTCTAAGTATGCTTCTCTGTGGGATGCTTACGAAGTATTTAATTCTTCATCAGACCCGTTAACAAACTTTGTTTCTTTCCTTTACTTAAGGAATTTAGGTAAGCCGCTCCTCTCTAACTCAGACGCACACACTGTTGAGGGGATTGGGTCATCAAGAAATATTTTTGAGGTGGACGAACTCAGTATAGAAGACATTCTTGAAGCAATTCGCAAGAATTTCGTGAAGCCAGTACCCAGTTATTCTATCTCTTCAACAATATCTAAATTAAGATGGGGAATAAGGATTAAGCCTTTCTCGAAGAGTCTGAGAGAACGTTACGAGCTCTATCTGAGGTCAGGAGGATTACCCCCTCATCTCTGAGCTTCAACAATTCTCTCACAGTCTTTTCTTGATTCAGCCAATTTCCGCGTGCCCTACCACTCCCAACCAACTTCATTAACTCGTGCCTGATTTGCAGAGGGATTACTGAGGGATTTCTTAACGCGTAGGGAGTCCCAGGTAGGGGTATAAAGTAATGTATTCGGACCTTCCCACCCATACTGACCACTCTCCTCATATGCTCAATAGTTATCTGCTGGTCTTCTAAAGTCTCGTCAGGTAACCCGATAATGTAGTCTATTTCTGCAGTTAACCCAACACTACTGAGTGCCTCCAAAGCGTTCAACACGTCTTCTGAAGTATGTCCTCTCCTAATCTTTTTTAGCAGCTCGTCAGAACCTGACTGCGCGCCTATATTAACCCTCTTGTTATCAACGTGAGTCTTCAGAAACCTAGATAATTCTCGATTTATTTTCTCAGGCCTCATTTCTGAGGGGAAGGTGCCGAAGTATATCTTGCCCCCTATACTCCTTAACTTACTTAACTCTGTCAGGAGGTCAAGGAAGTCTTGACTAGTTCTTGGATCCTCATATGAGAGCGCGTCAGGAGTTATGAACCTTAAGTCTCTAATTCCTTTACTCAGTAAATACTTACACCAGAATACTATGTTCTCTATGCTTCTATGCCTGGCTCTAGCTGTGTGTATGTAGCTGACTTGACAAAAACTACATGAGTGGCGGCACCCTCTAGTTATTTCTATAGGGTTGAATAAACCAAGTCTTGGCGAGAACGGCGGGTACGTGTCTAGCTCCTTAGTAAATCCCCTCCCTCTAAACACGAACTTGCCTGAGTCAACGTAGAATATTCCTGTAGTGCTTGAGGGGTCTCTATAGTTGAACCCTAACTCAACTAATTGAGGGAGTGAGTCTTCCGCATCACCTAAGAAAGCATACTTGAAACCTAGTGAGATGACTGTGCCGAAAGGGTCGCCGGTTGCGTGAGGGCCTCCAGCGATGCTTACAATACCTAGCTCACGTAGCTTCTTATTAATCTCGGCGAGCTTTTTATGTCTCGACGGAAGGTCCGTAGTTAGCAGTGTCTGCATGTACATGATCTTTGAATACTTAACTCTTAACTCGTTGATGGTGTTCAGCACATCATCTATCGATGCTAGATAGAAGTCAACATCTTTATGTAGTCCGTGCTTTTCTGCTGCCCCTAGCAACGTGTGTACACTATACTTGATAGTCTTCCAATACCCGACAACTATAGCGTTCTTCTTCATCTCAAGAGCCCATCACATTACATCGTTATAATGGGTACAGCTTCCTCCAGTATCATTTTTAGTTATTTAGGTCTTTTAAGTATTAGAGTAAGGTTGAGTTAATTGCGCGTTGACGAGCTGAAGCTACCTAACGAAGTAGTAGAAGCTTTAAGAAGAAGAGGAATAACCATACTTACGCCGCCTCAAGCAGAAGCTATTAAGAAAGGCTTGTTTGAAGGGCGCTCTCTAGTTGTTGTAGCTCCCACAGCAAGTGGTAAGACGCTTGTCGGCGAGTTAGCACTCATTAATACGTGGCTTAGCGGAGGTAAAGGGATCTACGTATCGCCTCTGAAGGCTTTGGCCGAAGAAAAATACGAAGAGTTTAAGTTTTGGAGTAGCCTTGGTGTGAGGGTAGGCATAACTACAGGTGATTACGATAACCCGGGTGAGGAACTTAAGAGGTATGACTGGATCGTAGCTACTTACGAGAGAATGGACTCAGTGTTTAGGCTTAAGCCTTCCTGGCTCAATGAAGTGAAGACCATAGTAATAGACGAGCTTCATATGGTAGGCGACGAAGATAGAGGACCTATTGTTGAGTTGTTGGCTGTTAGGTCACTCCTTAATAACTTACAGATAGTGGGGCTTTCGGCAACTGTTGGTGAGCCGCAAATACTTAGTGAGTGGCTAGACTCAGAACTAGTCGTTAGTGATTGGCGCCCGGTAAAACTAATTGAAGGCTTCTACCTGTCTAGAAGAAACCTCATAGTTTTTTCTGATGGACGTTTAGAGGAAGTCCAGAAGAAGCAGACTCTCCCACAACACTGTTATACGAGAGCTATAAACGAAAATTACCAACTACTTATTTTTGTGCAGGCAAGGAAGAAAGCCGAGGAACTCTCTTCTAAGCTAGCGTCTCTAAACCTAGAGGAAGTACCTGAAACTAAAGACTTAGTGAGAGAGCTAGAGTCTTCTGAAGCCCCGAAATCAGAAATCGAGTCGTTATCTAAGGTGGTTCTGCGAGGAATTGCATACCATCACGCAGGACTCTCTCTAGCGTCAAGGAAAATAATAGAGAAAGGGTTTAGGAACAGGATCCTCAGAGCAGTCGTAGCTACTCCCACCCTAGCAGCAGGTATAAACCTGCCTGCTAGGAGAGTAGTAGTCTATACTAGGAGATTTGAGGGCTTCCTCAAACCAATCACGGTGGCTGAATTCAAGCAGATGGCCGGGAGGGCGGGCAGACCTCAATATGACCCTTATGGGGAGGCAATAGTAGCTGACGTATCCTCGGAAGAAGAGGGGTGGGGCTACGTTTTAGGCAAGCCAGAACCTGTCAAGTCTGCTTTACTGCAGGATAGAGCAGTAAGAATCAGCACTTTAGCTCTAATAGCTTCGGGAGATGCTAGAACACCCGAAGATCTCATAAGTATTTTCGAGAAAACTCTGGCGGGCTTCATGATGGGCAGGAGAGCCAGCATCAATGCTGTTAATTACGGGCTGAAGATATTGAGTGAGGAAGGCATGATCGAAGAGAGTGGCTCCCTGCTGAGAGCTACTAAGCTAGGAGCTACTGTTTCAAGAATGTATATAGACCCGCTCTCAGCAGTCATCATACTCAACAACCTTAAGAAGATCATAACAGCTAAGCCTCTCTATTACCTGACGCTGATAGCCCTAACCCCGGATTTCGGCAGAGTCAGGATAACGAATTACCGAGTATATTCTGCAGAAGCGCGCTCACTACTTGCTATGAGTTTAATCCCAGAACCCCCTGAAGACTTAGAAGAAGTAGGGTATTATGACTGGTTGCGAGCCTACAAGATAGGTAAAATACTTAATGAGTGGATAGAAGAAGTTCCTGAAGACGAGATTTTAAGTAAGCACGGTATCGGGTCAGGGGATTTAAGGATATTAATAGAGACTGGCGAGTGGCTAACTTATGCTGCGTCAAAAATATGTGACGTAATTGGCTTGAAGGAACATGCTAAGAGACTTGACACGCTAAGTGTTAGAGTTAGTTACGGTATTAAAGAAGAATTACTTGATTTAGTTCGTGTTAGGGGGATTGGGAGAGTAAGAGCTCGAATTCTTTACGACCACGGAATTAAGACTGTTGAAGAGCTTGCTTCCGCTGACCCGGCTGAGCTAGCTAATCTTAGGAGCTTCGGACCTAAAGTAGCTCGTGAAGTAATTGAGGATGCTAAGAAGCTTGTCAGCTCATGAAGGCAGCGCAGAAAACAACTTCACTAAATCTACTTCAGCTACGGTGATAGGAACGAGTATGTTTAAGCTAATCAATATCTCAGGACTTACCTCGCCGACAATCCCTACTGACTCACCCTTAACAAAAACCTCAGCGGTCCTACCACTTATTAATGCCTTTCTTGAAGTTCTTCTCAACTCGTAGTTAATCCCGAGTGTCTTCATCAACGACTTAAGCACTACCAGCCCATCAGTTAGTGTGTAGCCGTCACCAGCTAACCCATAAGCGAGTTTTTTCGTATACGTTGGTTGCCCACCTTCACTAAGCCTGACTACATCACCTACCTCGAATATCTCTAGCTTTCTTCTTTTAGAGCTGTTCGTTTTCACTGACGTGAGTATAGCGGGTATTAGAGAGTTCCTTACAGCTGAGTATGTCTTCATCTTAGGATTCTTCACTCTCACAAAGTCTTCATCGCTAACTAAGCTGAGTATGTCAGGGTCTGTCAACATGAAATTCAGTACTTCCTGAAGACCTAAACCCAACATAACCTCTCTTAAATACTCTGCGAACCTCTCTAACGAGTTTACTCCGCCGAAGTGTGGTGGAGGGGTAATCACACTACTAAACTCGTTATACCCATAAGATATTGCTAAGTCTTCTATGACGTCAACGTATGAGAGCACGTCTATCCTGTAGGGAGGAACCCTAACTACTATACTCTCACTACTTAAGTTCTGGATCTCATAACCCATAGACTCTAGTAGGTGTGGTCCCTTGACTTGGATAGGGTCAATACCTAGTAATGAGGTAACGTAGTCTCTCTTAACTTCCACCAAGCTTTCTTCTAATACCGGGCTGTAAGGAAAGAGTGAAGCACCCTTAATACTCACTTTCTTAATGACTGGATTTCTAGACCTCTCACTAACAGAAGTTGTCACGATGTTCAAAACCTTCATCATTAAGTGTGGTTCCGTTCCTGTCACGTCTATAACTACTCTACGCGTTTCTTCAGTGACTTTATTGTCTTCTGCGTTAAGTATTGGCGGAAAGGAAAGTACCTGACCCTCAGAATCTACTAGGAGGGGGTAGCGTCGATGACGTACTAGGTGAGCATATTTAAGTCCTTTTTCAGTCTTACGCAGTATCTCGTCTAAGCTCATTATGCTGTCATAGCCTAAGGGTCTGTAGCTAGCGTTCTCTACTTCAACGTATCTTATAGGTGGCTTCACCTTATCTAAGTCGTAGAGACCTACTGACACGAGCTCTCTGTCACCACAGTATGTGGCGTGGAGCTTCTCCTGCAACTGAAATATCTGCCTGACCGCCTCTTCATCTAGCTCTAAATTCTCTACTATAGCTAAGTACGCGTACGGTCTGTACTCAGGAGCTTTACTAACGTCTAAGTAGGTCGTCGAGTCCTCGATTACGTACTTGACTGGCTTCCTAGAGCCTTTGTAGACTCCTACAGCTCTGCCGAGACCCTCGGCAGAAAACATGTCTGGTCTGTCGTGACTAGCCTCATAAACTATAGTATCGCCCCTCACTTCTTCTAAATCGCCCTTCAGCATCTCTAGGATCTTTCCGAGCTCTTCTAGAGATAGTGGGGTTTCAGCGATCCTTTCAACATCCCATAACTTTACTTCAACTTTAGGCATGCCTTAAAATCACCTCAGGTATCTTCGTTGATTCTATGACGTCTAAGTCACACGAGTAAAGGTTTCTTATGTCGTCAAACCCTAAAACTATCATAGCGAGCCTGTCTATCCCTATCCCCCAAGCAGCTACCTTGTAGTCTGGGGGTAAAGCCACACTAGCTAGTACTTCAGGTCTGAACATGCCTCCCGGAAATACCTCAATCCACCCTAACTTAGGATGTTTCACGAAGCCCTCAACACTCGGCTCTGTAAACGGGAAGTAAGCAGGCCTAAACCTGACTTCCTCCATACCCAAGCGTCTAGCAAGTTCTTTAAAGAACCCCAGCAACTCACTGAAAGTTACTTTCTTGCCTACTATAATGCCTTCAAGCTGGTGGAACTCCATCAAGTGTGTGGGGTCTGGAGTGTCAGGCCTGAACACTCTATCAAACGAAAAGACCCTATACTCGCCGGCACCGCGTTCGTGTATAGTCCTCAGAGATACTGGGGTCGTATGTGTTCTGAGGACCGTCATTCGAGCTATGTCTTCTCTCCAATTATACTTCCAGACTCCCACGTGTACTTTCTTAGTTCTCTGAAGCACGTCGATATCCTTAACCTCAACACGCGCGTTCTCCACGTAGTATACATCTGTTTCTTTCCTTGAGGGATGGTATTGAGGGACGAATAACGCGTCAAAATTCCATAAACAACTCTCTACGTAAGGACCCCTAACTTCCTCGAAACCCATCTCAACCAGTATTTCCTTAATATACTTCATGAAGAGAGTATAGGGGTGTCTTAACCTGGGCGTGCGTGCCGGAACCTCAACCCCAACATCGAATTCTTTAAATATAGCCTTTCTCCACGCCCCAGTAGCGAGGTCTTCAGAAGTTAAGTTAGTTATTAAAATTCCCTCAACTACTCTCCCTTCACTCACTAGGTTGAGTAGGTCCTGCGTCGGGTAGATTTTAATAATCTTTACATCATCTACTTCAACGAGCCTCCTGCGTTTCAGGCTTGCTACCCACTCAGGCACCTCATCATATAGTACGGGCCTCACATGATTTTTCAGCAACTCCTTAACACTGCTTACCTCACTTAAGAAACTACCTAACTCTCCTTCAGCTAGGATTACTGAACCGCTCTCCAGCTTGATTAACCCGTACTTCCTTAAGCGACCTAACGACGCTCTTATCTCGTCTCCATCTAAACCTATTGAAGCTAACTCTTCTAAAGACACCCTCTTATTACTAGACATCAAATACTTCAACACCTTCTCTTCAGGTAACCCCGACTCAAGATACTTAAGTCCTAACTCACTTAATCTAACTGAGTACTTCACAGTTTTTTCCAGCTTTATTAACTGCTTGCTCTCTAATTCTATTAAGTCTCTCATTAAATCTGACTCCTTAACTCCTAGAGAACTACTCATTTCGTTGATATCGACTCCTACACTTACTTCACTTAAATACTTAACGATCTTGAACTGCCTCGGAGGCAACACCAAACTCTTAAGCACTCTCTACACCGCTACATGAGTATTTAAGGAGAATAATAAAAAATTATTAAGTTAGGCGCCCCCATATGTTTAGGGGTGGATGTAGTGTCTTTCATTGAAGCATATCCTAAGAAAAGCGGAGGACTACTTATTTGGTTTCCCGTAGCTATAGCTGAGTTTCGTGAGTGTGGTTCCCGCATTGACAGGCTAGTTCTTGAATGTTACTTGAGTGAAGTTCTTGAGAATCCTTTAATCAGGTTCCTCACTATAAGGAAGCTGAACAAGAACACGAGAGTCTTGACGTACCCGAGTGTTGAGGCGGTGAAACTCACTCACGCCAGATGTAGTGAGTACGAATTATTTAAAGACGTTGAAGCAACTGAAGAAGTCTTGAGTGACGTGGAGAAAGCCAGGAAATACTTTAGTGACTTGATGTCAAGCGAGGTTACGGAACAAAAGACAAAAAGAAGATGGTGGACTCTAGAATTTTTCAGGCCTCCCAAGATTGACGTGCACGAGATGCTCCTGAAAAGCAATATTGCGATAGTCAGGGAGATCCTCAAGAATTTATGTCTAGATAAGCGGGTGAAGCCTTCTTACTGGACGCCTGGGTACCTCTTAATGAGAGTAGACCAGAAGTCTGCTCAAGTCTCAGTAATAGAAAAAGACAAGGAAGAGATTTCTAAGATATATTCAAGACTTTTCACGAGTAAAAAAATGACAGAGGTCCTGAAGAATCTCTAGAACTCAAGTCACGTCTTCTTGAGCTCGTAGAGTAGGTGACGTACTTCAGGCATTATGAGCTCTCTTAAAGCTAACTCGACGGCATCTGGCGACCCAGGCAACGCGAATACTAGAACATTTCCTGAAACGCAGGCGAAACTTCTTGAAGCTATAGCGGCAGACCCGTGCTTTAGGAAAGTTAAGTACCTAAAGAGTTCTCCAAATCCAGGCACGTCTTTGCTACAGTAACTCTTAAGAGCTTCTACCGTCACGTCTCTAGGGCTTAATCCAGTCCCCCCAGTGACTATGACGACATTACACGTGTTTATCACATGATTAAATGCTTTCTTGATTTCATCTTCACTATTAGAGACCAAAACCCGATTCTTTAACGTCACACCATACTCGCCACACACTCTATCCACGAGCGGCGTGATCTCGTCTTCCTTAAGACCTTTCAGGATTGAGTCGCTAGTTATGATTAGTCCGAGGTTAACTTCTATATTCGTTGCTTCCTTGCGGTGTTCCTTGACGGGCACTGTGTTAACCCCTGATCTTACCGCTCTTCACTAAATCTAGGTATTTCTCAACGATGTCGTACCCGTACTTCAGCTCAAACTTCTTTCTACCTTCCTGAGTCATCTTTAGGGGGGTCCACCTAGGGTCGAGGACTACGTCAACACGAACATCTCCAATACCCTCAATAACTGACAACTTCTTGTATATATCGAAAAGTATGTAGGTGCTGGCAGGACATCCCGGAGCGGTGAACGTCATCTTTATTGAGACGTCACCACCCTCACTGACTGAGACGTCGTAGATAAGCCCTAGATTCCACACATCAATGCCTAACTCAGGGTCTTCCACAGTCTTTAACGCCTCTATGACCTTACTTTTAAGATCTTCTGTCACCCTCTCAAACCTCCCTGATATTATCGTTTTGTCTTTATTAAGGGCTTGAGAACTCTTACTTCCACTCTTTAACAAGCTCTGTTATGCTCTTAATGCTTATCCCGAAGCTCACTGCTGCCGCCAAGAATAGAGGGTACTCACCCAACACGATAAACACTCTAGTCAGGACGCTGAGTAACGCTGCAATACCTCTGCTAATCCCAACTAAGCTTAACACACCCGTCTGTGTTAGCTCGTAGACACCTATATTTCCTGGCGTGACTATTGGGAGGAGCCATATTATCATGTAGATAGAATCAAATCCTATCACGAGTTGCCAGAAACTTGGCTTGAGACCTACTAGGAGAGCAAGCGCGTAGCCGTGAGCAGCATTAGCTACCCTCTCCAGCATCGAAAGTATGGTAGCCCCCAAAACAAAATTGTAACGCTTAACTAAACTAGAGAAGTCGCTGAGGTACTCCTCATGAATCTTTATATTAGGGTTCTTACCTATCCTTCTATAAAACTTATTTACTAAGGACTCGAGAGACTTGCTCCTAGGCACCAAAAATAAAGACAAGTTAATTAAGATTAGGGCAGTAGCTGGTAGTATCAAGACTAGTGCACGTGAGATAGGCACGTGTAAACCCACTATAGACAATGATAAGAAAGCTAACATAGTCAAGGTAGTCACGAGTCTGTGTGAAGTTATGCCTAGTAACGTCTTGCTGACACTCACAGACGAGTTCTTAGTTAGCAGAGCGAATTTAACTACTTCAGTAACACCTCCCACAGGAACAACCAATTCCGCGAACACCGACACGTAAGTCACCTTAATGACGTCAGACAGCTTAACTCTCTCTACCGCCCTCAATAATACAAAGAAAGTTAACGCGTGGAGAGTGACTGAGGAAATCCTAGTAAGTAACGCTAAAGAAACATAACCGAAGCTCTCACTCCTCGTGAGGAGCGTCACGACTTCACCGATGTCGTTAGTATACATGAAAGCAAACAGCAAGACGTAAGACGCGGCAGCGAGCAATAAAGTTATCATTAACGCTTTATTCACCCTCATCTCTTAACAGCCCTTACTATGTAATGTCTTTAAGAAGCAGAAAATATAAGTCTAAAGCTTTTTTCATTTAGACAATTGATTAATGTAGACTTAAACAATAAAAGAAGGTCTTAACATCTTCTTTCAGGGGTGTTGGTGTTTGCCGGCTTTGAGAGAGTGGAGGAGGTATATACCTTCTTCAATAGATGAAGAAACTAAGTTGCCTAAGCCTGGTCGAGACGAGGACGAGATAACTATGTCTTACGAGACTTTAAGTAAGTTGAGCTCGTCAAGGGATAGCACGTATGTCTTTGTTAGTGATTCAAGCGATAACATAGACTTCAGTATAGTTCTTGACTTACTAAACGTAGAGAACCCCTCAGTAATTACTTTCAAGTCTGTTAGTGAGGGTCTTTACTATAGCTTGAAGAACGCTCCATCAGTCCTCACGGTAGTGAGTAGTAAGCCGCCGGCCGGCGCAGTAAGCATACTCATCAACAACAGAGGCAGAATACAGATAACTAAGTATGAGTTAAGGAAAGAGTTTCTAGGTTTTCTTAAAACAGAGATAGTTGATGAGAAAGCTCTGAATGAGCTCGTGACGGAAGCCTCGGTAACTACGGCGGCTAAGATACTTTCCAAACTAACTAAGTATAGAGGAGTTAAAAACGGTCACGTAAGCTTAGTGAATGGGTTTATCCGCAATCCGAGACTTCTTGAAAGAGTGCTATCTTCTCTCAAGTTAAAGAAGGCAGATTCTTCAATAGCTGAGGAGCTCAGGAAGCAAGGTTATGACGTGAACTTAGGTACGGCAGTAGCTTTAATAAAAATTGCTGAGAAGTGTTCTGCTAACGAGAAAGTTGTTTACGTAGGAGGCACCATCTCTGAGGGCGTTATAATACTTCATATGAAGTGTGTTGGTGATTTAAGTTGAGGAAGGTCTACGTAGCCGGGGTAGGGATGGTTAGAGTAGGCAAACACGTAGATAAGTCTTTAAGAGACTTAGCCGGTGAGGCAGCTCTTAAGGCTATTGAGGAGGCCGGTAATGAAAAGCCTGAAGCAATCGTGGTAGGTAATATGCTGAGTTCTTTAGTTGAGCAAGAGAATCTTGCGTCACTCATAGGCGATCACATAGGCCTTAGAGGAGCGTGCGGGTTTAAGGTTGAGGGCGCGTGCGGGTCTGGCGGCGTAGCCTTGATGACAGGATATTCTTTAGTAGCTTCAGGCCTCTTCAGCAGAGTGCTTGTCGTGGGTGTAGAGAAGCTCTATGAGAGACCCTCAAATGACGTGATTAGAGGGTTAGCTTACGCGGCTGACGCAGACTACGAGTTACTCTATGGCATTACTTTCTCTGGGTTGAACGCTCTACTAATGCGATACTATATGAATAAATACGAGATTAAGTATGAGGAGATGGCTTATTGGTCTATTCTCATGCATAAAAACGGTTCTAAGAACCCGTACGCTCAGTTAAGAAATGAGATAACCCTAGACGACGTTTTGAAGTCTCCTATCATAGCAGACCCGATAAGACTCTACGATTCCTGCCCACTAAGTGACGGGGCGTCAGCCGCGTTTCTAGTTAGTGAGGAAGTCAAGAGCGTTACAGACACGCCTATCAGCATAGCTGGTGTGAGTAACTCTATAGATAGTGTAGACTTATCATCTAGGCTAGAACTCGACAGCCTACTAGCTTCTAGAGTTTCTGCAGAGAACGCTTTAAGAATGGCTAAGATAAGCTTAAGAGAAGTGGAGGTCGCCGAGATACATGACGCGTACACGATTACAGCAGCCTTAAGCATAGAGTCGATAGGATTTGCTGAGAGGGGTAAGGCGCCTAAAGCCTGGAGCGAGGGGCGATTCAGTCCTGGCGATAAGCCTTCCATAAACCTCTCAGGAGGTCTGAAGTCGAGGGGGCATCCAGTAGGTGCTACCGGAATTTACCAGCTGGCTGAGGTAGTAATGCAACTAAGAGGAGATTTTCCTGGGGTCTCAGTACCTGCTGAAGTAGGCTTAACTCAGAACATAGGGGGTACTGGATCTAACGTAACCACGATAATTTTGAGGAGGTGACGAGCTATGACTACTCTCCAGAGAGTATGGAGGCTGAAGAACACTATACTCAACTTAATTGCGAGTAGGTGTCCTGTATGCGGCTACATAACATATCCTCCTAAGATTAGGTGTCCTGTATGCGGCTCTAGAGAACTAAGAGAGGAGAAGTTGCCGCGCGAGGGTGAGGTACTGAGCTATACAGTCATTCAAGTGCCTGCGAAGGGCTTCGAAGAGTTTACACCACTAGTAATAGCGTTGATTAAGCTGGGTGACGCTAAAGTGTTGTCAGAAGTTGTGGATGTTAAGCCTGAAGAAATGAGTATCGGTATGCGAGTTGTCGCTACTGTGAGGAGGTCTGCAGAGACTATCGATGGTGGAGTTCCTTACGTGATTAAGTTTAAGCCACTTAGGTTATAAACTCGCGGTGTAGGTTTATGTTGGGTGGTTCAAATTGGGTTCACCCGAGTATGTGGATTTCTCAGACTTCCAGAAGCTAGATTTGAGGGTTGGCTTAGTCGAGAGTGCTGAGAAGATTCCGGGCTCTAAGAAGCTAATCAGGTTGATAGTTAACTTAGGTGAGAAAGGGAAAAGACAGCTAATAGCGGGCCTCGCTGAGTGGTATAAACCTGAAGACCTGGTAGGGAAGTACATCATAGTAGTTTCTAACTTAAAACCAAAAAAGATGATGGGGTTTGAGTCTCAGGGCATGTTACTGGCAGCAGGGTGTGGCGAGAAGGAAGTACCTGTAATCTTGACTGTTGAGAAGCCCGTGAATCCAGGCACTAAAATATGTTAGTTAGTAATTGAACAAATCCAGCACATCAAAATAGCCAGACCTAACGTTTTTAGTCTGAAGCGCTAGTCTTGCCTAGCTTTTCTGAGACAGCTGCTTGAGCTGCTGCCAGCCTAGCCACAACTATTCTGAAGGGTGATGCGCTGACGTAGTCTAAGCCGGCTTTATGTAGGAACATTATAGATTCTGGGTCGCCACCGTGCTCGCCACATATGCCTACTTCAAGGTTTGGATTAGCTTTCTTACCTTCTCTAGTCCCTAGCTCTACTAGAGACCCAACCCCGACCACATCTATTGTCTGGAACGGGTTCTCAGGCAGTATTTCGTACTCTAGGTATTGTGGCATGAACTTATTCTCGACATCGTCTCTGCTGAAGCTGAACGTAGCTTGCGTTAAGTCGTTAGTGCCGAAGCTGAAGAAGTCTACTTCCTTAGCTATCTCGCCAGCAGTCAAACAAGCTCTGACTGTTTCAATCATAGTGCCTATCTTGACGTCGCTTAAGTCGACACCGTACTCCTTCTCTACGTCTTTTATTGCTGGTATTATAGCTCTCTGCTTAACGAACCTAACCTCGTTAACGTGCGCTACCTGAGGTATCATTATCTCTAGGACTGGCTTATACCCTTCTTTCTTTAACTCTGCAGCAGCCTCAAGCATGGCTCTCGACAAGTAGTAGTAGATTTCAGGGAACGTTACGCCCACCCTAACACCTCTGTGACCCATCATCGGGTTATGCTCTTTGAGAGTAGATACTCTCTTGTATAATGCCTCAAGCTTCTTTGCTCTATCTTCAAGCTCTTTAATTACGTTCGGGGTTAAGTCCTTAGCTACTTGAGAGTTATTTAACTCCAGGTATGCTGTCTTAACCTCGTAAAGTTCTTTCAGTACTTCTTCCGGTGCTGGCAGGAACTCATGTAATGGCGGGTCAATTAACCTTATCACTACTGGGAGTCCGTCCATTATCTTAAGCATTTCTTTAAAGTCTGGCTTAATCAGCTCGACTAATTTCTTCAGGTGTTCTTCTCTAGCTTCCCTAGTCTCAGAGAGGATCACGTTTCTGAGAGCTTCAAGTCTCTCTGGCTTTCTAAACATTCTCTCGATTCTCAGTAATCCTATGCCTTCAGCCCCGAACTTCCTAGCTATGAACGCGTCTTCAGGCACGTCAGCGTTAGCTCTAACGCCTAGCTTTCTGATGGTGTCAGCCCACTTAAGCAACTTATCAAGCTCAGGTATTATTTCAGGTTCTACAGTCGGTATCTTGCCTACATACACGTTGCCTGTGTTTCCATCTATCGTTATCCAGTCTCCTTCCTTAACTATCTTACCGTTGACCTCAAACACCTTTCTCTCGTAGTCTATCTTAATTGCTTCAGCACCAACTACTGCTGGCTTGCCAATACCTCTAGCGACCACCGCAGCATGTGAGGTCATGCCTCCCTTAGAAGTCAGTATTCCTACGGCTGCGTAAAAGCCGTGTACGTCGTCAGGCTTTGTCTCAACCCTAACTAAAATGACCTTCTTGCCTTCCCTGGCTTTAAGGACTGCTGTGTCAGGGTCGAACACTACCTCACCGCTTACAGCTCCTGGTGAGGCAGGTAATCCCTTAGCTATAGGATCTGCTTTAGTCTTAGGGTCTACTCTCGGGTAGAGTAGCTTCAGTACTATGTCTGGAGAGACCTTCATTATCGCTTCTTCCTTGGTTATTACGCCTTCCTCAGCTAGCTCAACAGCAGTCTTAACTCTAGCTACGGGAGTCATCTTAGCTACTCTATTCTGGAGGAAGTATAACTTACCTCTCTCTATAGTGAACTCTATGTCCATCACATCCTTATTCAGCTTCTCAAGTAGTTTGCCAGCTCTTATTAGCTCATCATATATCTCCGGCATCCTTTCTCTGAGCTCTTCTAAGCTTAGCGGGGTCCTAATACCCGCTACTACGTCTTCTCCTTGAGCGTTAGGCAGGAACTCGCCGTAAGGTCTGTTCTCGCCCGTAGCAACGTCTCTAGTGAAGTAAACACCAGTGCCTGAGTCCCAGCCCATGTTGCCGAAGACCATAGTCACGACGTTGACGGCGGTGCAGTCAGCTATGTCTGGGGTTATGTTATTAGCCATCCTGTAGAATATAGCTCTCGGGTTCATCCAAGACCTGAAAACAGCTTTTATCGCGAGTTCTAGTTGCTTCCACGGGTCTTGAGGAAACTCACCCCAGTTACTCTTAATGACTTCCTTATACTCCTCAACAACTTTCTTCAAGTACTCTACTGAGAGCTTCCATAGTCTGGGAGCCACGTCTGCAGGTGGCTGAGCGTCAAGTCTTAAAGTATATTTGGGATACTTAGCCTTAACAGCTTCTAACTCACTCGCGTAGAGCTTCTCAGCCTGCTCTTTAAATTCTTCCTCATACTTGTCGAAGACTTCATTAAATAGCTCCTCATTAATCTCGAGAACTATCCTGCCAAACATCGCTAAGAATCTCCTATACGCGTCATAAGCAAACCACTCATTCTCTGTTAGTTTCGCAAGTCCCTTAACTACCTCATCGTTTATTCCTAAGTTAAGGACTGTGTCCATCATGCCGGGCATGGAGACAGCAGCACCAGACCTGACAGACACTAGCAGGGGGTTCTCAGGAGAGCCGAAAACTTTACCTGTCTTTTCCTCCAGCTTCTTCATGTATTCTCTTACTTGCGCCATTAAGCCGTTAGGTAACTCCATACCTCTTATTATGTCCCATATTCTCTTGATTAACTGGTCTCTTACTTGCGGCGGCGGGTTTTTCTCAAGCTCTTTAACTATTGCCTCAATCTCTTCACGCCTACACACGTAGAACTCTCTACAAGCTTGAGTAGTTATTATGAAGCCTGGAGGTACTGGAAGACCTAACTGAATCATCTGCGCTAGTGAGGCTCCCTTACCTCCTAATAGCTTCTTGTCTTTCCAGTCAGCTTCTTCAAAACCATAAACGTACTTGTTACTCATATCATATCACTCTTGTGTAATTACTTACTCAAGCTTTTAAATTAAAACTAGTTTATGCTGAGATGATTTATTAGTACTACTGGAAACACTACTCCTTCTTACTAACGACTAGCTTGAGACTTATAGAGACTTCACCAGCTAGCCACATGCTGATAGTGTTTATTATTTCTCTCCACTTCCTCAAGACATCAAGGATTTTCGTGTGCGGCGTTATCAGGTAGTATATAAGCATCACGAGAGTCACGTAGAATAGGGGGACTACCTGCACAGAGTAGAAGCTGTACTGTGTTTTGCCGCCCAGCAACCATAATGCTACGTAAGTTAGGTAGGTGAGCCAGGTAAACGAGTAGCTAACACCTCTGTCTGGTAAGTCTTTTATTACTGGGATAACCAGTATTGAGAGAGCCGCTGTAAGCAAGTATAAGATTGGGTTGCCGGAAGCTATTAAGTCTGCCACGAATTCTCCCTTACTCGGGTCCCACACGTAATGGAGTGGGAAGGGATTCCTGCCTATCAGCCAGTCCCAAGGCATTGCCTGAGGAGGCCCGTTAGTAGTCTTAACGCTTAAGTGCCACCTGAAGGCCCCCTCAACAGAGGAAGACCACCACTGGAGGAAGCCGTCTCTCAAGATGTATGGAGTGCCTAAAATTATTAACATCACTATAGGCACGTAAATAATTAGTAAGAAGACTTTAGCAGGCTTGTCTCTCCTTACCCAGTAGAGGGTTGCCGGTAGTGCTGGGAAAGCCCCGCTAAACTTGCTTACGAAACCCAACCCTATAGAGACTGACGCAAGACTCAGCTTACCTCTCAGAGTGAAGTATAAGGTTAAGATAGTGAATAGCGAAACGAAGATGTCTAGCATAGCGACCATACTCAAAGACCTGAAAGTCTTGTCGAAAGCTGTTATTAGCGCGGCTGTGAAGCCTAAAAGTAGCCAAGTACTGTCTTTTATTACTTCCCTAAATATGAGGAATATAACTACTAAAACTAAAGCGCCCGCAATCACTGACGGTATTCTCCATAGCGAGGGGGAGTCACCGACTGAAATCATAGTAAGAGCTATGAAGTACTTGACTAGCGGGGGGTGCTCGAAGTTCATGTAGTCGAGAATGCCTTCAGCGTTCGGGTAGCAGTAACCTACCGCGACTCTCCTGACGCTAGGGTGTGAACTCAGGTTACTGAGTAGTTCCGGGCTAATCTCCGCACATAACGCTGAGAGAAACTTGCCGTCTGATTTAAACTTGTAGTATGACTCGTCTTTCACTAAGCTCCCGTTAAGGTCTGATACTATGTACTTCTTAACGTCAGCGACAGTCTTCAAGTACTCGCTCTCTATCGATGACTTAACAAGCTCTACAGTCACGACAACCTTGCCAGCAGACGTTGAGGGAGGTCTTAATCCCAGATACTTCGTGAGAGTATTTCTCGCAGCACTCGCATACCAGCACTCATCAGATATGTAATCGGATATCCCGGCAGCGTAGCTGTATGTCAGGTAAGCGTAAGTCAGTGGTAACGCGACGATCAACGCTAACGCTAATATCTTGACTTGCCGTTCTCTTAACCTTAAAGACATCACTCTAACCACTAATAAAGTTGTGTGAGATGCCCAAATAAAGCCTGAGAACTTAGAGACTCAGTTTCGCAGGGCTTCGCCACTGAGGTCCGTGTCGGAGGTTGTCATCACCGATTTTATCCTAAGTTATAAGCTCTTATATAGTTAGTGTGTTAGGCTGGCGATTATGTTTAGAGTCGCGGATTTAGGGTTGAGTGAGGTCGGGGTAAGAGAGATTGAGTGGGCTGAGAAACACATGCCTGTCTTGATGAGGATTAGAAGCGAGTTCTTGAGAGAAAAGCCCTTAAGTGGTGTTAGGGTAGCTGCTGTCCTTCACGTAACTAAGGAGACTGCAGTCTTAATTAAGACTTTAGTTGGTGGTGGTGCTGAGGTTTGGCTGGCTGGGAGTAATCCCCTCTCCACGCAAGATTCTGTCGCCGCAGCTCTAGCTACTGAAGGCGTTCACGTGTTTGCGTGGAGAGGTCAGACACCTAGCGAGTACTACGAATGTATATCTAGGGTAGCTTCTTCAGAACCTGAAATAGTTATTGACGACGGCGCGGACCTGCACGCGTACCTACATAGCGAACGCAGAGACATAGGTTCTAGAGTTTGGGGAGGTACTGAAGAGACTACTACAGGCGTTAATAGGTTAAGGTCGCTCGAGAAGAGCGGGAGGCTCTTATATCCCGTGATAGCAGTCAACGACTCACTAACTAAATTCATGTTTGATAATAGGTACGGTACGGGACAGTCAACGATTGACGGGATACTCAGAGCTACGAACATCCTCCTAGCAGGTAAGGTCTTCGTTGTTGCTGGGTACGGGTGGGTTGGTAGGGGAATAGCTATGAGAGCGCGTGGCATGGGAGCTAGAGTAGTAGTGACTGAAGTAGATCCTGTGAGAGCTTTAGAGGCTGTTATGGACGGCTTCGAAGTCATGCCGATGAGTAAAGCCAGCATGATAGGAGATGTCTTCGTCACAGCTACAGGAAATAAGAGAGTGATTAGAGAAGAGCACTTTAAGATTATGAAAGACGGAGCTATACTAGCTAACGCAGGACACTTTAACGTTGAGGTAAGTGTTGAAGACCTAGAGAAGATCTCAGTTAGTAAGAGGGTCGTGAGGCCTAACCTAGAAGAGTACTTACTCCCTGACGGAAGGAGACTCTACTTAATAGGTGAGGGCAGGTTAGTCAACCTAGTAGCGGCAGAGGGGCACCCGAGTGAAGTAATGGACATGAGCTTCGCCAACCAAGCACTAGCAGTTAAGTACATAATTAGTAGTAGAGAAAAGTTAGAGAAGCGGGTTTACGTATTACCAAGAAGTATTGACGAGAGAATAGCTGAGATCAAACTAGCTTCAATGAACATAGAAATAGATAAGCTGACAGAAGAGCAAATAACGTACTTGACTTCCTGGGAGTACGGAACATAATTAATAAACTTTAATACTACGATAGACATGGGGAGCAGTCCTGAACAACCTCAATCACACTAATAAGAAGTTCGCATACTCACTAACAGCGCTTTTAGTTTGCTACCTCATTTTAGTGAACGTAGCTATTGCCGAGAACAACAGCCTAACGAGATATAGCTTAATAACATTCGGTTCTAAAACCTGTCCCTTCTGCAAAGCCTTACACGACTTCTTTGACAGTAATTACAAAGATAAATACTACTTCTTCTGGATTGAGGATAACAAAGGGGCGAATCTCTTATCTAAGTTAATTATGATAGAGATTAGGTACGGACTAAGTGAAAAATCCGCTAATGCGGTACCGCATACGATGGTTCTTGTCAACGGATCTCCGGTAGCTGTAGTGATAGGAGGAGTAGCAGATACTGAGTTCTGGGATAGACTTATATCAAGTAACGTAACTGACGTGGTCGTAGTATATCTTGAAGAAACTAGATCAGGTATTGAAATACCTGTCAGCTCACTCACTAGTTTTCTCTCAGAGTTAGAGAGTGCTCTTACTCAGCCTGACCAACCACAACAAAGCATTAACCTGGCAGGATTGACCCTCATTATAATCGGTGTGGCTCTCCTCGTATTCTATCTTGTTAAGCGTAGAGCTTCGTAAGATTGTATAGATACAAGAAAATAATTATTATCCTACTTTAGTCTTGTCTTTAATTCAGGTATCGTGTAGCCTACGAATACTATGATTGACGTCATGATCAGTATTATAGCGGATATCGGTAGACCGTAATATGATGTCAGGAATGTTTTTCTAGGTCCTAGTGTTAGTGCGGAGATGAAAGCCGTGAGTGTTCCTACCAATAAAGACAGCAACGCCGCCTTTTTTGGCGCACCACACTTACTCTTGTGTGGTGCTAGCCAGGCAGCTATGGTTACGGGAGCTAGAGGTAGTAGCAAGACGGATGTGAGGACCGAGAGGTCTACTACGAAGCCTAGTCTCGTGTAAGCTAGGTAAGCTGAGGCGATAGTTAGTAGTGCTACTATGGTGTTAGATAACTTAAGTACGTTCACGCTACTCACGCCTCTCCTCTCTATCAAATCTCTAACAAACGAGGAAGCTACTGTGAGTATTATCGAGTTAGCAGTACTTACGGCGGCAGCTAATATTGATATGTATATGAAGGAAGCCAACACTGGATGAAGTCTTGAGACTAGTGTTGGAGTCACTAAATCCGACCTACTAACAACTTCGAAAAGACCTAATTCTGTCAGACCTCTAGTTAAGAGTCCTACACAGACGACCGCGATAGTATATAAGAAACCAAAAACCGAGAATAGCAGTACTGACTTCTTAAAAGAATGCATGTCTTTATGCACATATAACCTCACAACTACTTGCGGATTAGTAGCGGCGAAGAATATCCACGGTATCGTGTAAGCTAGAAACGTTTGTGGAGTCCAGAACTCTGTTATTCCTAAGAGTCCTCTCTCACTTAAGACTTCCAAAACTTGATTCAACGTAACTCCTGATGAAGGTATTACCTGACTCAACAGCAAAGACACTAAGAGTATAGCGGCGCTCAACATCCACAAGCCCTGGTAAGCGTCGGTAGTTGCGACACTCCACATACCCGCCAGCACTACCCAAGCAAGCGTCAAAAAGCTCATCACGAGAATACCTGCCTCATACCCAACACCAAGACTCTCAAACATTGCTGCTACACCCACTATTTGCGCCGCGACGTAAGGTATCATCGCGACCAGGTATATCGTTACGGTGGCGTACCCCACCAACTTAGATTCATAGAGGTCTGAGAGCATCTCAGACGGACTGACCCACTTCCTCTCTCTAGCCATAGCCCATACAGCAGGTCCTAAAACCGCTAATAGAATTACTGTCACTAACAAGTACGCCAACTCGAAGCCTAAAGCACCAACTCCGCTAGAATACGTTAGCCCTACGAGCCCTACCATCATGAAAGCACTGTAAGTTGTTGCGGCGTAAGTCATAGACGCTAAGAACCACCCGAGCTTATAACCAGATACAAAGTAGTCTTTACTAGACTTTACACCGTAGCGCCTAGAAAAGTAAGCTATCAATGAACCTAAAGAAACGTAAGCTATTAGCAGTAGAGCAAATATCTGTAGTAAGTCATTCATATGAGGTCCCTCATGAGCAACAAGTTAGTTACTATTAGCCAGGCCAGGGTAGTGATAGACCAGAACACGGCTAGTTCTAGACTACCGACCTTACTAAGTCTTAAGTAAGGTACTAAGTAGAAAAGCATCACAACAGCAACACTTAATATGACGTAAGGGGTCTTCAGTCTGCGAGACTTCATTAGTTTTCCCCGAACAATTGTTCGATAACAGAATATAAGCTTTTACTAGTACTGTTTATTAGAGAAAATGCCTCCCAGACCTAGAGTTCGGGAAAAAGTGTTAGAAGCTCTCAGGGCGAGGGCTGGCGAGCTAGTACCGCAGAGCTACTTACATAAGTCTTTAAGAACTTCTCGGAGCAGAGTATCAGAAGTTCTTAGCGAGCTCGAGCGCGAGGGCTTAGTGACTAGAGTTAGGGTTGGTAGTCAGTATCTAGTTAAGCTACTTGATTTCAGCGGTGAACCTGTCGGTAGGCTAAAGACTCTTCACGTAGGTATTGTGTGGTCTAGTGAGTACCCTTTCTTATCTCTTTTTGCTAAGAAAGTTAAGGAGAAGCTCAACGCGGTTATAAAGATATCTGTTTTCGCGAGTTCTGTACAGGCTACTAAGGCTTTAGTGCTCGGAGATCTTGAGTTGGCTTTGACACCCGCAATAACTCAATTATACTTCTACGCAGTTTTCAAGGACTTTAAAATGATTGGTGGGGGTGCTTACGGGGGTTCTAAAGTGTTAGTGAAAGACTCTGTCAACGCTCACACAACGTACTCTAGTGAGTTATCTACTATGGACCTAGTGAGATCACTAACTACGAGAGAGGGGATAATACCTACAGACACGTTAACTAAGTATTTCAGAAGTCCTGAAGAAATCCTTAAGGCGGCTTATACTGGCGCGGCTAAATATGTCGTTGTATGGCACCCGATATACAGGAGGCTGGAAGAAATAGGGTATAGAGAGGTTCTGAGGAGTGAGGAACTTGGTGTGACGTATTGCTGCACGCTGGCGGCCTCTAATACTGTACCTAAAGAGATGAGGCGCGCATTAAGCAGAATTTATAGAGAATCGCTAGAAGAGTACGTGAAAGCCCCCGAGAAGTGGGTTGAGTGGTACGCTCTGCAAGTAGGTATACCAAGAGACGTCGTAGCAGATAGTTTGAGAGAATATAGAGTGAATCCATCCTTAAGTAGGGTAGAACTCTATAGGTACGCTAGCAGAATACCTATAGAGATACCGAGCATTAATACTATATTAGGTGATTTACTAGAAGTAGAAGAATGAGGTAGTATGGGTGTTCTCACCTGATTAAGGAGAAAAAGTCTTCATTTTCTTACGTGAATTAACTTACCTCCTCACAAGCCCTACGAGAGCCCCGATTATGAAGCCTGCGGCGATGGGACCCACGATTATTATACCTAACGTCTGAAGAGCTGTGAGTATGTATGGCATGGCATTAACTACCTCGGGGAAGAGTCTGCTTAACAGTGTAGTCAGTGAGTCTCCGAGACTCCACACGGAGAGGAACGACCCTATAACTAGCGTGATTAGTAGTGCTATCACGTACTTTATCACTTTAAATGAGAAGTAACCGACTAAGAACCCCATCAAGAACTGAATGAATGATGAAGTGTAGAATTTCGGGTTTGACATGAGTTCTGAGATTATGTCAGAAAGAGTGTCTGGACTCCCACTTACGTTATTGGTTGCACCAACTCTAACTAAAGTCGCTAGTAGAATAAGACTTGCTACGACCAAGCAAGTAGGCAGCAAACGACTCAATTTATTACACCAAGATAATCTTGAGCTAGCTTCTTTATTAAGTACTCACCCTAAAGTTTAAGCATGGATAGGCGCCTTATGTTGCTTTGTGCTGAGGCTAGGGAACTTAAGTGTTGTAATTGAATATGAAGCGTTCTTTCCGGTATGCTGAGTCCCAAAACATGTACTCATATATTGAGCTCAGCTTGAAAGCTCTTAGAGATCTAGACCAGAGGTCTGTATTCGCAGGACTCAAGACATCATCAAGTATTTCTAAGACTCTCTCAACATACTTAGCATACTCTTTAGAAGAATAAAGTGATATCCACTTACTATAGAGCTCGTGTGGAGACCCTAACTCCTCTAGGTAACGACCTACCTCAAAATATATCCAGTAACAAGGAGTAACTGAAGCCACACCCACGGGAAACTCACTCAACAAGACGGTTCTCCATAAATGATTCACGTACCCTGCATTAGTCGGTGTTAGCGGTGTCTTTCTGAGGTCCTCGGACGTAATGCCCCAGACCCTGAAGTAGTAGTTATGGAGTGTTTTCTCAAACTCTAGTATAGCTATCGAGTCTTCAGCAAATACCTTAACCCACTCCTCCTTAGGCGCTTTCCCCGCAAGCGTTGCAAGAACTCGTGAGTATTCGTCTAAGTATAGCGCGTCTTGAATTACGTAATACTTGAATACTTCCTCGTCTAGCGAGCCACTACTTAACTCTCTTATGAAGGGGTGATTAATTATCGCATTAAAAATCTCTCTTACTTCCTCCCACAGAATTTCCGAGGGTTTTTTCACGGCCAACAACCCTACTTACTTAATGTTTTCAGTATTTCTTCAGCTACTTTCTTACCCGAGAGTAGCATGCCACTAAATATGGGTCCCATCCTGTGGAGGTGTTTTAGCGTGGCGACAGCCATTCCAGCCACGTAAAGACCTTCAACAACCTTGCCAGTCATTTCAACGACTTTCAGTTCACTTAATTCCGAGTAAGCAGACCTCTCACCAGGTAACCTAATACCTACAGAGGGGTTTTTCTTCTCAATTATTTTGAGGACTTCAGCGTCATGCCCTGTAGCGTCTACTACGGTCTTAGAGTAGATGAAGAGAGGGTCTACGTGTAGTCCTGCTAGAGACACAGCACTCCACTGTATCACTACACCCTCAACCCTGAATGGTTCCTCACGAACTATTAAGTCTTCGACTGTGACGCCGTGTATTATCTTAGCTCCAGCATCTATAGCTCCGGTTGCTAGTTTTGCCATGAGTTCGGAAGAGTCTAGCACGTAGAGGTCGTAATCACTCATGTAATCGTATCTAATATTAAATTCTCTCAGTATGGGCAGAGCTCTCGCGTCAACTACTATCTTGTGCAGTAACATCCCGCCACCCCCTATGCCTCCGCCAAAGCTTAACCTCCTCTCCAACACTACAGTCTTGAGACCTGAGCTCGCTAGGTATTTAGCGGCTGTAAGGCCTGAGGGACCCGCACCAACTACCACGACGTCTGTGTTTACTAGTTTTAGCCAGTCGTCCGCAGTAGCTCTCCATATAGCTTTAGAAATTCTTGACTCTAGAGGCTCCGTTTTACTCACCAGTACTCAATTATCACTAAAGAATAAAAACCTTAATAATTAAGTTTTACTGGTGAGCGTCTTGAGTAATCGTTCGTGGAGAGTTGCTATCACGATAGCTGGTAGCGATTCAGGCGGTGGTGCAGGGATTGAAGCAGACTTAAAGACTTTTGCTTCTTTAGGAGTTCACGGGACGGCCGCGATCACGAGTGTGACAGCACAAAACACTTACGAGGTTACTGCAATACATGACATACCTCCTGAAGTAGTCTACGAGCAGGTTAAGGTTGTGGCTGAAGACATGGGTATCGATGCTGGAAAGACAGGCATGTTAAGCAATAGCGACATAATACGTTCTGTAGCTAAAGCAGTTAGGGAGTTTTCTTTTCCTCTAGTAGTAGATCCTGTCATGATAGCTAAGAGTGGTGCTAGACTGCTTAGAGAAGACGCTGTTGAAGCTCTGAAGAAGGAGTTGCTTCCTCAAGCTAAGGTAGTTACTCCAAACAAGGCCGAGGCAGAAGTCCTCTCGGGAATAGAGATAAAAGACTTAGAAGACTCTAAGCTAGCAGCTAAGAAGATCCACGAAGAATACTCTTGTGAAGCTGTAGTAGTTAAGGGTGGCCACCTGGGAGGCGCTGAAGCTGTAGACGTCCTCTACTGGGGCGGTAAGTACCACATCTTAAGTAGCCCGAGAATTAGCGGCGCGTGTACTCACGGGACTGGATGCGTCTTCTCTGCCGCTATAACTGCTTACCTAGCTAAGGGGCTGAGCGTTCTTGACGCAGTAGCTAAAGCCAAAGAATTCGTGACTAAGGCTATAGACTTCGGGGTGACGGTAGGTAGGGGGCACTGCCCAGTCAACCCGGTAGCGTGGCTTGAGATACCCGCACACAAATACTTGACCCTACTAAGAGTTGAGGAAGCACTAGAAAAACTACTCAGAAATTCTGAGAGAATTCGTGAGGCAGTTCCTGAAGTGGGCATGAATTTAGTGGAGAGTATACCAGCACACTATGTTAGAGGGACTGAGGACGTCGCGGGGGTCGTGGGTAGGGTAGTAAGGTACGGGAGTAGCGTTAAGGCTGTAGGCCCTGTTAAGTTTGGCGCGTCATCACATCTAGCCAGACTAGTTATTGAGGTCTTGAAGAGAAGTCATGAGATTAGGGCAGCGATCAACGTAAGGTATGACGAGAAGTACGTGAAGAGAGCTACTGAGTTGGGTTATTTAGTTGTCGGAGTTGATAGGACGAAAGAACCTGAATACTCTAAGAGAGTTGAGGGCAGTAGTCTTCAGTGGATTGTGGGTGAAGCTCTAAGAACGTGTGGTGGGAGAGTTCCAGACCTCATATACGATACTGGAGACGTAGGTAAAGAAGCTATGATAAGGATATTAGGCAGAAATGCTACTGAAGTAGTAGAAAAGCTTCTGCGGATTCTAGAGTAAAGACCTAAAGAAAGGTTTCGAGCTACAAACACTTCACGACCATAGCAGTACCTAATTACTGCTCACGAGTCCTTAAGTTTACGTAGGGGTTGTAATCTAGTGTTTGTGTTACTTCGTTTAACCAGTTTAAGACCCATAGTGAGGAAGGCTTTAAAACTTCGGGGAGTCCCGTGCTACGCCCCAACATAGACTTAATATGGTGCTTAACCGCCGCAACTGCTGCGGCAACTTCCTGAGTAGTTAGTGCTTCTCTCTCTTCTGGTCCCTCTCTATCAGTTAACACTTCCCTGACTCCTGGCGTCGGGGCGGGCGCAGGAGCCTTTGCTCTCTTCTCTATAACTAACCACCTATAGAAGTAAAGTATGATGACTACTATAGCGAGGATTAAGAAAGCATTTAGTAGTCCCAGAATCGCAGGCAGTAATCCCTCACTTAATGAAGTCAGTTACTATCACCTAATTAAACTCAACACATTAACTAATAAAAATCTTAGGATCTTCTTGGTTTCCGAAACACTCAAAGTTCTTGTTTAGGAACCTACTACCCTGTACTTGATTTCCCTGTAGAACGAGCTCCTCGCCAGCTTATTCTCATCTACCACTATCATGTGTATGTATGTCGCTACAGCTAAAATAACGTAAGTTTGAGTCATCACAAGTACAGTCAGGGGAGATAGCAAGTATCCTGCAGGATACACCGCAGAGACCTTGGAAGCGCCTAAGTATAGAACCCCTGCTGAAGTCACTTGATTTAAATTTATGCTTAGCTGTGTCACGACCGCTGATAATACCTTAATAATGAGTGCTAAGAAGAGTCCTGAGAAAGCCAGTATTGAGAGAGCCCCACTAAACAACCACCTGACACCCACGTTGAAGTTTCTACCACTAAAGAATAAGTAGAGTGTTAACGCCCCCGCGAATATCAGGTACGTGCTCAACATGAGTACTAGTAAAGACAAGAAGCTCACGCTGAAGAGTGAGTCACACCTAACTGGAGTGCCGTAAAACATTAGCTCATGATGTGTTAAGGCGACATACCCCTCAATAACACCCTCAACCACGTAGACTGGGGTTATAGCTAAGTAGATCGTGAAGAGTCCTAAAAAGACGGAGTAAGCAGAAGCTAAGACAACGAGCTTACGTAACCTCTTAACTAAAATCAATTCTTCTCTGCTCAACAACTTCCTCACCTAGGAGCACGTACTTGATCATCACGTAAGCGTATTCCCCCCTACTATCCACGAGTAGCGTGTGCGTGTTTTTAGGACCTATTACGAAACTCTGGAGCTCCTCTACTTGAATCACTTTATGAATTCTTGCTTTCTCGTCATAACTCATGTAAGTTACTTTAGCGTAAGTGATGTTGATTGGTACGTAATTGGGGTTACTCAATACTAGAGAACTCCCATTGACTGAGACTCTCAGCTTACTCCAAGATATGTGTAGCGGGTAGCTACCTATCAAGAAACCCTTATCTAGTGTTAAGTTAACTAGAGTCTCGAAGCTGGTTACCCCGACTTCGTAAGCCCTCACGTAAGTCTCGGGAGGCACTATAACCACAACACTGTCTGAGGACAGCACGTACGCTCTACACTCAATCAATTGATTAATTACCTTGATCAAGCATCCAGAGACGTTAACTATATTCAGGTGTTGAGGACTGTATCTCACTAGTATTAGTGACCCTGGATCAAGTATCTCAACACTCCTCAAACTTATAGATGGCTTGACAATTACCGTTTCTGTCGTGAAGTGATATATAGGCACTAGAGCTATTAGAGCCAAGTTAATCACCATAAAGGCTGAGAAAACTATTAGTTCTACGTCCCCGAAATCTCTCATGAGCGCTAGTATCTTCTCTTTCTCTCTAATAAGGTATAGACCCACGAACACTAGACATATAGACAGCCAGGCAATAGAGGGTACTACTAAGACTACCTTATACCTAACATAAGACTCAGGTATTGGAGGATCTTCAGAAGGGTTGTTATCACCTTTAGTTACTACGTAGTATCCTCTAAACTCAACTACTCTATGAACAGTGCAGTGAGTAAGGCTACTACACCAGACTACTATGTCGCCCAAGCCGTAACTAGCTATGTCTTTATGAAGACTCACGAGCAGGTCACCAGGCTTCAGAGAAGGATACATCGAGTAACCACTAACTAGTGATAAGCTTACTGGGAAGTAAACAAACCTGCTAAGCAGTATTAAAGCAAACAAAAACAACACGACAATCAAGGTAATAAGATGTGTAGAACCGCGACCCACCCTCACACCCCCAGAGTGACTGGATAGTAAACACAGACACTCTTGAGTTGTGGATCGACACAATAAACGAGTTCTAGGTATAGTCTTGAGGAGTTATTAGTTGATTCTTTACTAGCCTCAATACTCACCTTAAGACTAGTACTCGAGTCAATCTTAATTAAGCTAGTCTCAACAGGCCCTGCAGGCGGTGAGGCACCACTAATTAACAGAGAGTCGCTGCTCGTGCCGTTAGAGACTTCTATTACTAGCTCCAGGTCTGGCTGAATTAAGGAGTGCCCAGGGTATAGGATGATCCCTGCATAATAAGGGGTCGTGTCATCAACTGATACCGCGCTGAGAACAACTGTCTTAGGTAGTTTTAGCTGGTAAGTAGAGAAAAGTATTTGAATCTCGGCTCGCGTGTCCTCATCATAGAAGGTAGTGATTATCCTGTGAACTACCAACGCATAAGTATCACTCCCTACTATAGAGTCAACGAAGTTCTTGGCTAGGCATAAGTTGCCGCTAGCGTCGTAAATTCTGAAGACTCCTCCCCAACCCCTACCAACGACTGCGTCACTCAAGACGTTTAGGTTAGTTGTGCTACCAGATGACGTAGCTTCAGCTACTTTATTGCCTAAGTCATCATATAAACTTAGAGTAAAGCCTTGAGGCGCTCCCTCAACATAGACGTAACGCGAGTCTGAAACAGAGACTACGAAATCATCGAATACCGCCTGCCCACCATCAACATCCACGCCAACACGAGACGGGATGAAGTATCTGCCACCACTCACACTAACACTCCCTGAAGCAAGAACACTACCATCGACACTATACACTACCGCCGAGATGTAGTTAGTCGACGTTGCCGCGCTCCTACTGTAGTTAATGTAGAGAATAAACCAGCGGTCAGTAGGAGCAGGGAAAGACGTAGCACTCCTATATAGACTTGTCCAACTCCTACCATTATAATACCAGATATCTAGATATCCTGTATTGCCAGTCACGTAAACACTTATCTCGTAAAGTCTAGACGAGGTAGTAGGTTGCTGGAGAAGCGAGACCCCCATCCACATCGTAGTACCAGAGTACCTGCGAACCTTAACAGAAGCACTCAACCACTCATAAGAAGATATTGAGGAATCCCAGTAATAAACTGAGGAGCCGCCTGGACCTCCATTATCATCTACTCCTAAGAGGCCATTACCCTTATAGCCAGAAGCAATAGCCCAAGAACCACCCAGCCGCCCCCACCCGCTAGGCAGAGACTCGAAATCACTGAAGACTAGTGAAGACCTCCTAGAACGTATTACGTCAACACAAACAAAGAAATCGTTAAGACCACTAAAAACCACGGGCGGGGACTGAGGATAAAAAACAGCTTGAACAGGGTAAAAAACATAGACAGACGTATAGCAAACATTAAGGAAACTCAGTAAGAAAATTATAGAGACAAAAAGAACACGTAGACTTAACCAACCATTCATTACAGCACCCTAAGCTAA
>JAWBSH010000010.1:45306-54775 GCA_038843015.1 Zestosphaera sp.
AACAGCTTGAACAGGGTAAAAAACATAGACAGACGTATAGCAAACATTAAGGAAACTCAGTAAGAAAATTATAGAGACAAAAAGAACACGTAGACTTAACCAACCATTCATTACAGCACCCTAAGCTAACTACTCGGAGGTTCAGGGCGGGGTTTCAGTAGTATCTGTAGTCGTTATTATCAAATCTACAGAAGCGCTAATATCACCGCCTGAGTAACCTGAAAGCTCTAAGTATAAGTCAACACGTAATTTTCCTCCAGCCTGCAAGGAGATCCAATTGTTCGGCTGTAGTTCCGTAGTCTTTAAATCTATTTGGTACTGAGCACCCGTGCTATTGATTATTAAGTATGCAGTATTAACTCTCACATCATTTATGGCTTTCGTGACTCTAAATTTTATATAATAAGTATTTGAAGAATCTTGACTAACTATCTCAGTTAAGTTGTAGTAGTAGTTTCTCTGTAGTGTTGGGTGGACAGTGATTACAAGTTTCGTGTCATCCACTATATTCACTGTGATTGTTTCGCCCCACAAGTCTGGTTGGCCCGCGTTGGTTCCTTCCTGGAATACTACTGGTGGTTGTTTGGGGCTTATTGTTAGGGTTACTGGGTAGTACACAAATACGCTGGCGTTTACTATGCTTATTAGTGTTGCTATAGCTAACAGTATTATTATTTTTCTTTTCGTATTGATTTTTATCACCTCATAAGTTAACTTTTTGTTTTGGTTTGTTTTTAAGGATAGCCCCTAAATTATTGATTAGTGAGTATTGCTTATTAACCTGTCTTGATATATTATTATTGAGGTGTGTCTTAAGTGGGTAAGTCTATTAGTGTTTTAGGTATTTTAATTTTGGTAGTGGCTTCAGTGTCGATTCTGCTAGCTGCGACTACTTACTCTCAAGAAGCTATGGTTGCTGTGTTCAGCGCTTCTGACCCTGTAGGTGATGATAAGGGTACGGGCAACTACACATACCCTACTAACGCGGTCTTTAAGCCGGGAGTCTTTGACTTGACTGGGTTTGCTGTCATGAAGAACTCTACGCACGTGGCTTTCGTGATCTTCTTGAGAGATTTAGGCGGTAATCCTTGGGGAGGTCCTGCAGGCTTCTGCTTACAGCATGTTCAGGTGTATGTGAGGACTACTGCGTCAGGCGCTACGAACACGTCGACTTACGGTCTTAAAGTAAATATAGCTGAGGATTACGCGTGGCACTACGCGATACTGCTAGCTCCGGGCTGGGGTGAGGAGCCAGTACCTCAAGGTCAGGTATCAGCGATTTACGACTCAACAGGCTCGCTAGTGGCTGTAGCTGGAGGAAGTGACTTCACAGTATATACAGAGCCGTCACTGAACGCTATAGTAGCTGTCGTGAACGCTTCAGTTCTGACAGACTCTGATAACATAGCTAACTGGAAGTACGTGGTTACTGTGTCTGGCTACGACGGTTACGAAGCAAGCAAGTTGAGGGGTGTCGGGTTAACTGCTGAGGAGTGGAAGTTTGGCGGTGCAGACACGTACGCTCTAGCAGCTAACGTAGCCCCTCTAGTCATAGACCTCTTAGCTCCCACGGCTGAAGCCCAGTACGCTATGCTGACCTCCTACGTAGTAGATCCACAAACACTTGAGGGAACCTTCGCTGTAGTTAAGGGAGTTCCGGCACCGCCGCCTCAGCCAGTAACCGTGACAGTCACTAAGACTACCACGACCGTAGAGACTAGGTTGACAACAACTACTACGGTCGTCCCGACGACGGTGCCAGAGTACGTCACGGACTGGACAACGACGATAGTCGCCGGCATTATATTGCTAGTCTTAGGTCTCCTCATAGGGTACGTGTTCTTCAAGAAGAAGTAATTTAAGACTTAATTTTTGAGCGATAAACAACGTTTTTAACCTTTCTCAGAGTATTTTTCATAGGTGAGTTAATGTCTAGAGTTTCTTTAATCAACGTGACTAAGAGGTACGGTAAAGTAGAAGCCGTGAATAGAGTGAGCTTAAACGTGGAGGATGGTGAGTTCTTTGTTTTGTTAGGTCCTTCAGGTTCTGGGAAAACAACAACTCTCAGGCTGATAGCCGGTCTAGAAGTGCCTGAAGAAGGTGAGATAAGAATAGATGATGAGGTAGTGAATTATAAGACACCTAAGGAGAGGAACATAGCGATGGTTTTCCAGAACTACGCTCTATACCCACACATGAGTGTCTACGACAACATTGCTTTCCCCTTAATGGTTAGGAAGAAAGAGATGAAGTTAAGTAAGGAAGACATAGACCGTAAGGTTAAGGAAGTCGCTGAACTACTTAAGATTTCGGAACTCCTAGACAGGAAGCCAGCACAGCTCTCAGGAGGTCAGCAACAGAGAGTCGCTCTTGCTAGAGCTTTAGTTAGGGAGCCTAACGTGTGGCTCCTTGACGAGCCCTTAAGCAACATAGACGCAAAGCTCAGGACTGAGATGAGGGCTGAGATAAAGAAGCTACAGTTAAGGCTTAAAGTCACCACCATATACGTGACTCACGACCAGGTTGAAGCAATGACTCTGGCTGACAGGATAGCCGTGATGAATTACGGTAAGGTCTTTCAGGTAGGTAAGCCTCTCGAACTATACAATAACCCTAAGAACATGTTCGTAGCTAGCTTCATAGGATCTCCCGGGATGAACTTCATGCAGGCTAGGGTAGAGAGTAGCGACCCTAAAGTTAGGATAGGTGATTACGTCCTCAACCTTTCGGGACTCCCTGAAGTAGGGGGTTTGAGAGAGTACGTAGGTAGAGACGTAGTGTTTGGTGTGAGACCTGAGGACGTGTTATTAGTTGATGACGGGTCTTACGACATGGAAGCTGAAGTCATCGTTTCAGAACCTCTAGGCTCTGAAACAATAGTGACGCTGAAACTCTCTGACAACATTGTTAAGAGCAGGACACACGGTAGTAAGCTCTACAGCATAGGGAGCAAAGTAAGGATAAAGTTCGTTAGAGAGAGAATAAAGTTCTTCGACGTCAACACGGGAGAACTCATTTAGCTGGCTACCTTCTTGAGAGAGACTTATAACACTGTGCGTTAATTAGCTAATGATGAGTCATGTACGAGATAGTAGGGAGAGAGAAGATAGGGCCTTACTACGGCAGGCTGATAGTGGTTTTCTCTATACCTGACGAAAACTATAGGAATGCTTACCTCTCATCCCTCTTCACCTCATTTGCTCCAAGCTACTTCAGACTTTCTAAGAGGGGTAATCGCTGGAGCATTGAAGTCAGAGTATGGGATGGTGAGTACCCCTACGTCTTCGTAGTCAATGACTCAAGAGTCGTTCTAGACTCTGAAAATCCTGAGAAAGCTGTTTTAAGACCTTTCCCAGAAAATAGAGAGTTTGAATTCACCACATCTATCGCTAGGCTAGGTGAAGAAAACCCTGAATCTCTCAAGCCGTGGCACGTGATACACATCCCTACAGACTCATCTCACGCGTCAATATATGAGAACAGCTTAGTATTGAGGCTCAGAACACACTCAAGGATTACTGAAGAGTGTTATGCTGAAGTATTAGTTAATGACTCAAAGAGATTTCTCAGAGCTAATAGAGTAGGTCGTGTAGGGTATTACGACATCTATGAAGTAGTTTTGCCTGGAGTCACGCCTAGGAACATCCGCTACAGATTCATTACTAAGACTAGAGAAGGGGAGATACTGACATACGGTAATAGAGGCTTGAGAGATGAGGAATTCATTAGATTCTCGGGCGAGGTTGTGGCGGAGACTCCATGGTATTTAGGCACAACATATTACTCAATATTCCCCGATAGCTTCAGGAAGTCGAGTACGGGTAAAGAAGATGATTGTCTAGAATGGGGTATTGTCCCTAGACCTCACGGCTTCTTAGGAGGAGATTTGAGAGGGATTATTGACTCGCTAGACTATATTAGTGACTTAGGTGTTGAGACACTATATCTGACGCCGATATTTAAGTCACCATCATATCATAGGTACGACGTGGAAGACTACTTCAGTGTAGATCCTAGGTTAGGTGATTTAAGACTTTTTCAAGAATTCCTCAGTAAGGCCGGAAGACTTGGCGTTAAGGTTGTTATTGATCTCCCAGTACATCACACGTCAGTATGTAATGAGTTATTCGTTAAGGCAGTCTTGAATAGAGAGTACCGCAACCTATATTACTTCCACCAAGAACCTAGTGAGGTTCTCGTTAAGTTAGTTAATGATTTCCTAGAAGGGAGGATCAGTTGCGTCGATTTACGTAACTCCATAAATAGATTGAGTGAAGTTCCTTATGAGAAGTTCTTAGACGTTAAAGTTATGCCTAAACTGAATGTTTTGAACGAGCACGTGAGGAAGTACGTGGCTGAAGTAGTTGATTTCTGGCTTAGCTTAGGTGTTGATGGGTTTAGGATGGATGTAGGGCAGGCACTACCTCCAGAGTTTGTTGAGGAACTCAAGAAAGAACTAGAAGCTAAGAAGAAAAACACGCTACTGCTAGGTGAGGCTACGAGCGACCCTACCTACTTAGAAGAATTGCTGGTTGCTGGACGGTATGATTCCCTCATGAATTACGGGTTTATGAGAGACGTGTTAATGGTTCTCAAGGGTATGACAGACTTAGATTACTTCATAAACTCCTCTATGAGTAAGTACTCCGTACTCTCACCCCTTAAGAGCCTCTCACTCTACAACTTGCTAGGCTCTCACGACACGCCACGCATAAAGACTCTAGTAGGAGACCCGCTCAAGCTAGAAGTCGCTTACGTGCTCTTATTCAGTCTAGCTGGTTCTCCATCAATATATTATGGAGATGAGGTAGGCATGGTGGGTGGCGGAGACCCAGATAATAGGAGAGGCATGATATGGGATGAGAGTAAGTGGGATAAGGAACTCCTTAAACTAATTAAGGACTTGATTAGAGTTAGAAAGACTTGCACGCTCATGAGGAAAGGCTTAATGAGCATGAGCAGGGCTGGAAACCTACTCGTGATAGCTAGGTATCTAGGCTCAAACCAGGCGCTAACAATCATCAACATGTCTGAGAACCCCTCATTGACTAGTAAGGTAAGTAGTTTAAGACCTGTTATGTCTAGGAGAGTCAATGCTGTTGAGAACGAGTTAATCTTTGGTGAGTACGGCTTCATCATATATTGCTGATTAGCTCTTCAAAATATTAAGTCACATGTAGCGTTATCTTGAGGCGTCCTCCAGTAAAGTCTCTTACCCTCAGCCCTAAAGCAATTATTAGTCCTTGTAGAGACTCTCTAACGCCCTTCTCAGTTCTTGAAAGCGTTACTTGCTTCCAGCTCCATAAGCTAGCAATCTCACTTAACTTTATCCTGATAGAGTTACTCTCTGAAGCTAACGTAAACTCATCAGTCTCTAAGTACTGCCCAATCTCAACTATTTCTCCCCCCACTTCAAGTCTCAACTCACTCAGTGAGTATGGGGAGAAAGTCATCTCAATAAGTAGTAGATCATTACTTCCTGAAGGACTGCTTAAGTAGTATGCTGTCGTCAAGACCGAATCACTTACTTGATATTCTTTAACGACCTCATGGTTTTCAAGACTAGACTTCAAGACTACCCCAGAATCTCTTAACTCGCCCACAACGTAGTTGGAGATCATTACGACATCTCCTGAGCTATAACCCCCGCCTCTACTCACCCACTCTCTCAAGCCGGTCGCGTCCTTAACTATGAAGTCTCTGAAAGACGCTCTCCTGTATTTGTCGTGAGTGTAGTGCGGTACGTCACTCAAGTACGTCTCAGGATATCTAGACATGATGTTGATTAGGTTTCCTTCTCTTCCTTGTTTTCTGTAGTCTAGCTCGAAGAGTGTGCCGCTGTCAGAAGGCTTTACGTAAGCGTTGAGTAACTCCCCCTCTATCAGCACCTCATCTACCCCGTCAAAGTCGAAGTCTCTCTTCTTAGTGCCGTAGCTTCTTAACACTCTATCCGCGAGGTTCTCAGCTCTTATTAAGTTTTTGTAGACTTCAGCTCTTAAGTGGTGTATGTAGGTACCGCCGAATAGACCGTGCCAGTACACATCATTACATTCGGCTAAGTGTATGTAGTCCCACGCGTCCTCAAGTCTAGAATTACTTAAGGCTTCAGCTTCTAACACTTTATTCCTGACGTAGATGAGCTTCTTATGCATGTTGTTAGACTCACTATACTTAGTCAAGAAATTCCATATTAGCCCCCCACTCCACTCCATCATCTTGTCATAGCTCCCGTGAGGTAAGTACGTGAGTCCTTTAATTACCCCTATACTCAAGTAATCTCTAGGTCTCAGAACGTAGTATTTGTTGCTCGTTGCTGAGACTTGAAGGAATTCCTCAAGCCACTTACCAGTGACGTCCCAAGGTTTCCACTCACCAAACTTTTCAGCGTCACTACCCCATAAGACGTACGGGTATCCTTCTAAGTCAGAAGCCCTAGATATGTACTCAATCACTTCAGGTATTGGAGACCAAGGCAACTTATACCTTATTTCAGTGTCTATGAAGAAGATCTTGACCGGCTTTCCCGAGTCTTCAGTTATCCACAAGTACTTACTGTCACCCCACTTCATTCCCTTCATGTAGAGTAGCTGGTCGTCGACGAAGACGTACTCATACCCGAACTTACTTATTATCGAGGGTATTGTCTGGTCCCAGAATCTCTCAGGCAACCAGAAGCCCCTGAGAGGATAGTCACCGATTAGTCTTCGGAATAGCTCGTTATACTTCCTGACTTGCTCGGCTCTATCCTCGATAGGTATTAGAGGGAGTATAGCTTCAGAATACGCGCCACCAATGAATTCCGGAAATCCTGAGTCACCAGCTCTCCTAATCATCTCAAGGAAGTCTGGGTAGTGTTCTCTAGCGTAGAGTAGTAGAGGGCCTGAGAAGTGGAGAGCTACTGGAACACGATACCTTAAGAGAGTGCTCATTAAAGGCTTGTAACTATTCTCGAAAAGTCTCTCAAGAACTTCGCTTAACTGACCTATAGGCTGGTGGAAGTGAATAACGAATATGAAGACAGGCTTCTTCTCCGCAATACTCGGGTGTTCCGGAACGCCCGAACCATTAATCAAGTTCAAGCTACTCACACCAAATATATCTCGTGGGAGTAGTTTAATAGGTGGTGTTGAGATGACGTGCTGCGATGACGAAGTCATTAAGTGGGTTATGAGTAGGAGGTGGTACCCTCTCAAGGGCGTGATGCCAGATGAAGTCGCTACTATTAGTTTGGGAGCGAATTTAAGAGGACTTCTCATCAAGATGGGGTCGCGGCAAGTCTTCACACCCTTAGCTATCAGGGATAGTGGGTACGTTGAGGGCGAGTACACTGCAGAATACGTTGAGGGCTTAGTGAGTGGCAAGACATTACTTGAGGTCAGGAAGTATAGTGAGGTTCCTGAAGGTCATGTATTAGTTAAGCCGCTGTCTACGGCGTGGACTAACGTAGTTTCTGTTGTAGAGGTAGGTGATAGCAAGTACGTCTTGAAGGGTTACAGGACGTTTTCCCCTGAGTTGAGCGAACCTAAGTTCCTCAGATACCTAACTAAGAAGAAGTTTCCTTACTCCCCAGAGCTAGTCTTAGAAGTTTCTTTAGGCGGTACCGTAGTTGCTGTGATGACTAAGTACGTGGAGTCTCTTGGAGACGGGGGCATGCCCTTCTACCTCAGCGCTCTCAAGTATTTTGAGACGGGAGAGTACGGCGACGTTGAAGCTAAGGCACGCAAGCTAGGCAGTGTAGTCGCGTTATTCCATAAAGTAATGAATTCATGTGATGAAGAGTGGTGCTCACCTAAGGAAGCAACAGAAGAAGTGATTAGTGTTTGGCTAGATGACTTGAGGCAACAAGAAGCTAGAGCTAGAGAGTCCATAAGGAGATTAGGAGAGGGTTTAGGGGTTGACATGACCTACGTAATAGATAACTCGCTGAACAAGCTAGAGAAGAGTCTTAGAGAGTTGCTAGGCTTGAAACTCATCAGGACTCACGGTGACCTACACTTAGCTCAGACACTCTACGACGGCAAAGACTTCATACTGATAGACTTTGAAGGCGAGCCCGGCAGAACTGAAGAGAGGAGATCACTCTTGGAGACGGCTTCAAGAGACCTTGCTTGCTTGTTGAGGTCTCTCCACTACATAACGATGTTTGCTTACGCCGAGCTCAGAAAGAGGAAGTTAGAGGAAGTATTTCGAGATTTCCTCAGAGAAGGTGAGTTAAGGAGGGAAGCTTTGGTGTGGCAGGACAGAGTCTTTAACGCTCTATTAGAAGAGTACTTGAAGAACGTGAGTCTACAAGATGTTCAAGGACTTAACGATGCGGGAGTATTTATCAAGTCTCTTAAAGCGTGGACTCTAGAGAGGTCTCTCTACGAATTCTTCTACGAGATTAACTACGGGACTGGCTACGTGTACGTACCGCTAGAGTATCTGTTAAGAGAAAGTAATTGACTTTACTAAACTACTCTACTAGGTACTTTGTAAGGACACATTACTGAGTAACTACAGAACTTACATTCCCACTCATACCTAGGTATCTTCTTAGACGTTATTCTATCAACGACTTCTTCTTCATTAACCTTATCACTCACTAGGTATTGAGTTATCCTCTCCGGCGTTACGTATACTAGTATAGTTTGCCTTAGGTTGAAGAGCCAGTTATATATTCTTGCTTGGTCCACGTGCTGAGGCTTAGGTAGGTCATAATCGCTTCTGGCAGTCTTTATCTCTACCCCGATCAGCTCGTCACCTATCTTGACGATAATGTCAGCTCTGCCCTCAACTACTACTTTCTTCCCGTCAGGTAAAATCACTTCACGACTTCCCTCAACTTCTGTGAGTACTCCCTCACCGATGATGTTCTTAAGCAGTTCTTGCAGACCTCTATGAACGAGTGTCCCGAGTATGAATACTGGCGTGAAAACTTCTTTCTCAACTAATTCAGGGTACTTGAGCTCATACTCTCTTTTAAGCACGCACCTCACGAGGTCTGTAACCCAGTAAGTGTCTGGCTTCCTAGGATGTTTCTCTTTCTCTTCCTTACTGACTGTATAGAGCAGGCTGATTAGGTCTAGCCGAGACTCCTCCCCCACCTCCAACACCAACTCAACTTAGAGATTTAGCTTAATAAGAAGCTTATATTATAGCTAGTGCGTTTGTCAATGGCAGGTGGTGAGGAATGAATGAGAAGCTGCTCTTGACGTTCGTCTTCTTAGGTCTCGTCTCACTATTTGCTGACATGACTTACGAGGGTGCTAGAGGAGTCTCAGGCGCTTACTTGAATATTCTTAAAGGGACTGCGTTAGTAGCTGGCGCCGTGACTATCGGGGAATTCTTAGGGTACTTAATGAGGTTCTTTAGTGGGTACTTAGCCGACAAACTAAGGAGTAGTAAGGTTTTATGGGGCTTAACCATGTTAGGTTACGTGATTAACTTAGTGGCTGTCCCGGCTCTAGCGTTAGCGGGTAGGTGGGAA
>JAWBSH010000011.1 GCA_038843015.1 Zestosphaera sp.
AAGCTTATAAACTCTGAAAACATTCTCTTTTTGGTGTGACACGTGTCAAATATTGAAGAAAGAAAAATAGAGCTCGTTAAGAGTTTGCTTAAGAAGCTTCACGAGGGTGTTAAGCCTGAAGAACTAAGTAGAGAGTTTAGTGAGGTTCTTAAGCAAGTGTCTCCTTTCGAGGTAGTGCTTATAGAGCAACAATTAATTAAGGAGGGTTTTAGAGTCGACGATATTCTTAAACTTTGTGACCTGCACGTTCAGCTCTTCAGGAAGTACTTAATCTCTAGGGAGCTGAAGGGGGTTCCTGAAGGACACCCACTAGACCTCTTACTCAGAGAGAATGAGTTGATTCTTAAGTGGAGTGAGTTGTTAGGGGTTTATGCGGGTGCTACCCTCAAGACTACTGGCGAGGATCTCGTGAGGATACTTAATCAGTTAGCAGGAGTCGTGGAGAACTTGAGGAACTTGAGACTACACTACAGGAAGATACAGATGTTGGTCTTCCCGTACTTAGAGAAGAGGGGGATTATAGCAGTGCCGAGGGTTTTGTGGGGTCGTGAGGATCAGGTGCTTCAGAAGGTGAGGGAGCTTAAGAAGCTTGTTGAGGAGGCTCGCGTGAAGAGCGAGTTAGTTAGTGAAGTAGCTAGTAAAGCTTTAGAGTTGTCTAGAGAGGTTAGTGAGTTAGTCTTCAGGGAGAATAAGATATTGTTCCCTGCCGTATGGGTTCTCTTAACTGAGGGTGAGTGGGCAGCTATAGGCGAGATTAGCGAGGAGATGGGTTACTTAGTACCAGTAACTAAGGAGTGGAAGCCTAGCGCGCGCCCCGTAATGCCTTACGAGATAGTTCCTGAAGTAACTAAGGAGCAAGTTGATGCTCTACCTCCTGAGTTTAGAGAACTAGCTCTCAAGAAGCTTGAAGCAGACACTTACGACGTGAGGGTGGGTAGCGACATAGAGTTAAGTACTGGTTTCCTGAGTAAGAAAGAATTAGAAGGTATTCTCAAGTCACTACCTCTAGAATTAACGTATGCCGACATGAACGATAGAGTGAAATTCTTTACTGAGAGCAAGCTGTCTAGAGGATTCGTGAGGACTAAGACAATATTAGGGCGTAGACTACTCTACTGTCACCCACCAAGACTTGAAGGCATGGTTAGAGTTAACGTTGAGAGACTGAAGAAAGGTGAGGAGTACAGAGAGTACTGGACTAAGCAAGGTGATAGAATAATTAGGGTTCTCGTAGTAGCTGTTAGGAGCGAGAGTGGAGAGTATTTAGGCACGCTAGAAATAGTTGAAGACCTTACTGAGGTAGTTAAGAACCCTGATGAGGTTATGAAGAAATTAGTGGTGCTCTAGATGTCGTCAGTTTTTGAGTTAGGGTATAGGTACCTGGTCCCCTCACTCAAGAAAAGACTCGCAGAAATAATGAATAAAGAGCTAAGAATGAGTGAAGTAGAAATAGCTAGAAAACTCAAAATAACTCCGTCAGCAGTATCGAGGTACCTGAGCAGCGAGAGGGGTACTGCGATAGACTTAACTAGATTCCCAGACTTAGACAGAGAGCTCTCGAAACTGGCTAGAGACTTGATCGCGCGAGACCTAGACTGGCTAACCATAGAAGCAAGACTCCTAGAGATATCTCTGCTAGCTATGAGTAAGAAGTACTTATGTGGGCTACACCACAAACTACAGCCAATAATAGACCCCATGAAGTGTAGGATATGCCCTGAATTCTTCTCAACATCAAAAACACACCTTAGTAATTTCTCTGAATAAAAGCAAACCAATTATTTGAGTTTCCCATACTTTTCAAGCTTACTCACTATGTCTTGTAATCCAAGCTCCAGTAACGTTTCTCTTTTTTGTAAGCCTGTATTCTCATCCCACCCATGTAGATTATAATACTCACTAAGCATCTCGTCATACTTCTTTCTATCTATCTTTAGACCCTTTAACTTACCACTTTTCACTTCCTCTACGAAAACTCTAGGCGGTGGCATGTCGTCAGTCCTTGTGAAGTTAGCGTGGATGGTGTTGAATGCCTTCTCATATTCTCGGATTTTTCTTCCAATTAAGAGTAGCTCAGACGACGTGATTTCCTCGCCTGTCACAGCGTAGTAAAGCTTCGCGTAGTCGTCAGGCCCTAATAGCTCTAATGCATTACCCCAATAGGTTGCGAAGTAGCATATGCCTAACGCGTCTGTTACCGCTTTAAAATTCTCAAACCAGAAGACTAATCTAGCCTTTCCCTCGTAAACTGTTTGAAGAGATGCTGTCGCTACTCCAAATAGCTTAAGAGACTGATCTGGCGTGTAGTCTCTGGCTTCAGTTGTTGGTGATCCGTCTAGGTGTCTAGCGCCTCTAATTGATGTGAAGTGACCGAACCCCCATGCTACGGCTGTCCTGACGGAATCTATTATTCCTTGATTCTTAACCTGCATGGCGTAATAGCCTGAGCCCCTATCTATTAATAGGGTTGCTTGTTTAAACCCCATTGCTAATATGTCTCCAATACCTTCCCTGTAAGCAAGCTTCCTAAGCATCTCAAGAAGAGCGTCTCCACAACCCCACGTAAGTTCTAAACCATCAACCTCCTCTCTGCTTATTAATCCCTTGTTATAAAGTTCGAAAATCCATGAGATGATCGTCGCCGCATTATCTATGTCGAGTCCTAACTCATTACATAAGGCGTTAGCCTTGATAATTACTGAAGGGTCATCTATATCGAATCTAGGACCGAATCCATATCCTGCATTAGCCTGGAGCCCTACACATCTAGTGCCAGTATGCTTACCTTCATGTATCTCTAGAACGTTCATGCAAGGCATATGGCAGAGAGGACATCCCTTCATATCTACTCGATATTTCAAAGCGTCAAGTAGCTTATTCAGCTTATCTTCATCCCATACATCATCTTCATAGTTTCTGACAGGAAGCATTGAGAGTTTCTGGAATCTAGGTAACACCCTGCCGAAAGAACCAAGATTCTTGTGAGTTTTTGCAAAGCTAGATTTTTCTATCCTGCCAATTATTTCCTCTCTCAACTTACTGAAGACCTCTGGGTGAGCTACCTGAATTTCCTCATCACCGTAAGCGCTTATAGCCTTCAGCTTCTTAGAGCCTAGAACGCTGGCTATGCCGCAACCACCAGCGGCGTTTCCTTCATCTACTATGATGGCTGACGCAAATACTAGGTTCTCCCCGGCCGGACCTATAGTCATGACACTAATGTCGCTCCCTAGTTCTTTCCTTAAATATCTTAAGGTCTCCGTAGTAGTTAAGCCCCATAAATATGGGGCGTCTCTTATCTCTATGGTGTCCTTCGTGATTAATAGGTAGGCAGGTTTTTCAGATTCACCGTATATGATTAGATTATCTATTCCAGCACACTTTAGTCTATAGCCGAAGAACCCGCCGACGTTGGAGTACCCTATTCCTTCTGTAATGGGGCTTTTTGACGATACGTTCGTCCTATTTGCTTCGGGGCATGCAGTGCCTACTAAGCGACCGGGTGAGATTACTACTATATTAGCTGGGTCAAACGGCTTAATTTTTGGTTCTAAAAAATGAAATAATAGATACGCCCCAGTACCTCGTCCGCCGATTAGGCGGACGTAATTTCTTGAGTCTTCTAACTTAACTTTCTTCTTAGATAGGTCTATAAAGGCAGTCTTTCCAGCCAACCCGCCGTAAGCTTCTTTTATAGTTTATCCCTCCTCAGAAGTAGGGCTTAATGAGTTCCTCTGAGGGTGGTTTAGTTAGCAGCGATACTATCACCGTTAAAACGAAGCTGGTTATGACGCCCATGCCGACTGGTGGGAGACCATAAATGCTAAAGCCCCATAAAGTCTGCCATGCTATGAATACTAAGACTCCCGCTATCGTGCCTACTGCTACGCCGAGTGCCGTGGTTCTTTTCCAGTAGAGGCCGAGCAACACTGGAGCGAAGTAAAGCACGCCCATGAGACCCAGTGTATACCCGCCTAAAGCTAGTATCTCTGCCGCGGGATATATTGAGTAGTATATGGCTGCGGCAACTAAGATCGCTGTTACTGCCCTAGATATTAGAAGAGCGCTCTTCTCTGAAATTCCTCTCATTAAGTTTCTTACGACATCTATAGATAACGATACTGAAGCTAAGTGTATTTGTGTGTCTAAAGTTGAAGCCGCAGCCGCTATTATGCCGGCGAGAACAGCGCCGGCAATGATCGGGTGTGTATAGTTAACCATGAGGTAAGGGAATATCCAGTCAGACTTATATCCTTCGGGCATCGTAGGTACTAAGACCCTACCTCCTAGACCTATTACTACGAAGAAGAAGTATATGACAGTCAATGCTAACCAAGAATACACGTACATACGTAGCGAGAGCTTAATATCTTTAGCAGCTTGAATTCTTTGCAGATATTGTGGGTGAGCTCCAGTGCCTGGAGCCTGAGTGAACCACTGAGCTATGAACCAAGGTAGTGTTAAGAAGGATGCTACGGTTACTAAAGCTCCTGGAGGTGTTGGTGATAAACCTACTTCAGGAGGTGTGGATATTGTGGCAGCATTAGTGATTATGGTGTCTAATCCGCCACATAACTGTAAGACTGTTATGCCACCCACTATAGCGCCTGCGGTAAGCACAAATCCCTGAATAACGTCTGTCCAAGCAACTGCTACTATGCCTCCTAAGACTGTGTAGAGAGCTACGATTATACCACCTATTATGACGCCCTCACTGAAACTTCTACCAGTAGCTAGCGTGTAAACGGCGCCTAATGCATTTAATTGAATTATGAAGAACGGTATGAGTGCCACACACGTTATTGAGGCTATAAGTATGCGTAAGCTCCTACTTCCAAATCTTTTTTCAAAGTATTCTGCCGGGGTGATTAAAGCCACTCTCCTGAATTTATAGGCTATTATAGGACCTATCGCGCTTCCAGTAGCCCACATGATGGGGTATACGACGTTAGTGATACCTACTCTGTATATGCCACCAATACCGCCCAGAAACGAGAGAGCGCTTATAAACGTCGCGAAGTATGTGCCAGTTAGCGCTATTAAGCCCATTTTATGTCCTGCCACTGCATAATCTTCTAGAGTCTTGATCTTCCTAGCTGCAAGTAGGCCTACCGCCCCGTATATTATGAAGTAGGCTATGATAGTGTAGATTATTGTTTCAGAATTCATTTCTATTCACCTTTTTCAACTTACGTAGTATAATCGTTGCTACTATAACTGGGGTCAGACAACCGAGAGTCTGTAACAAACTGAAGATATATACAGTTTCAGACAATACGAGTGTCACCCATGAATAACCTTATTAAAGGTTAATAAACTTTAAATAAAAGTTTGATACCGTATAAGTCAGGTAATGAAGCATGCTTTAGCTTTTAGCATGTTTAATCAGTTTAATGAATTCTTTCATCCAATATGGTAGGTCTGGTGGTGTTCTAGCTGTTACTATGTTTCTGTCTACGACTACCGGTTGGTCAACCCATTCACCACCTGATACTCTGATGTCATCGGCTATTCCTGCGTAGCTAGTTAGTTTTAGTTTCTTGACGACGCCTGCTGATATTAGTAGTTGGGGTCCGTGACATATTGCCGCGACAGGCTTTCCAGACTCTACGAAGTGCCTCACTATCTTGACTGCTTCTTCTCTTGCTAATACCCTAATTCTCTCAGGGCCTCTACCGCCAGGAATTACTAGAGCTATGTATTCTTCAGGATTCACTTTACTCAGAGGTACTGCATTCACTACATAGCCGTGCTTACCCTCAACCCTGCCCTCACTAGGTGCCGCAACAACAACCTCAAAACCTTCCTCAACGAGTCTATAGTAAGGATACAGAACCTCAATATCCTCAAACTCCGGACCAACTATCATGAGGACCTTACTAACCACTACAAACACACCAACTTATATACGCTAACCACAAATAAATTTGTGTGAGTATCTAAGAGTTTCTTAGTAGAGAACTCGCGTTAGAGAGACTTAAGTATATTTAACATGACTCTAGCGTTCTCAAGCATCCAGTGATTGTTGTTGAAGAATACGTAGATTTTCTCTGGGTATAGGTTGAGTATCTTCTCAGCTAGTTCTTTTAGCTCGTCGTAGCTGTATTCGTAGGCGTACCACTCTCCACGCCCGTGTAGTCTTAAGTACACGTTAGTGTTAGTTCTGACAATCCATGAAGTCTCTGGTGAGTCTATAGAAACTAGTGTTAGTCTTAAGTTACGCCCCCACTCAGCTACCCTCTCAGTAAAACATGAGGGATGCCTGAACTCGACAGCAAACCTCTGCTTAAGTCTTGTTTCATCGTAGAATACTTCAACTCTACTCAGCAACTCTTCTCGACAAGTGAAGTTAGGCGGTAGCTGGAATAAGTAGAAGTCTATGTTTTCTTCCAGCAACTTAAATAATTCATGAAACCTAAACCAAGTTTCTAAAGTTCTCTCACTCATTTTGCCCGCGTGAGTTATGCCTCTGTAGACTTTAACAGACCACCTGAGACTACTGCCTCTCCGAGACCAGCCCAAGACTTGATTCCTGTAAGGAAACCTATAAAAACTTGCGTTGAGCTCTACTGCGTTAAGACCTGAGAACTTGACATACCAGTCTAGAGTCCCGCCTAAGTTCCAGTCATAAACCCACCCACTAGTACCTACGAAAACCTCCGGCACGAGAGAGCCCCAAAGAATACGTGTATTACGTAGTAAAAATTAACCCTATCTCTGACCTCCTCCCAGCCCTAAAGGGCAAAGCTTTCGGATTGTAAAGTCTTTATTACCTCACCCCTTCTTAACAGTTAGGTAGCAACCCATGCTGTACGAAGACGTAGTGCGTAGTGAGTGGGTAGGTTTAGGAATAGTAGTGTACTTAGTTACTTCATTAATTGTGAGGAGCAGGAAAACCCACGTACCGGTATGGAGTCTCATGGCTTTCTCAGCCTTCATAACAGTTATTACGGGGCTAGTTAGTTTCGATGAGGTAGGCTTAGTCATAGATATAGACGTCATACTATTTTTGATTGGCATGTTCAGCTTAGTAAGTCTCTCAGAATCTTCCGGACTCCTCTCAGCCATCTCTGCTTGGTACGTGAGTAAGTTTAAGAATAAACACTCACTAATCTACGCTTCCTCACTTCTCTTCGGCTTCTTATCGGCTTTCGCAGTAAACGACACAGTAGCTCTCATGGGTCCTCCCATAGCTTACGTAATCTCTAGAGCTGCCGGCCTAGACCCTAAATTCATGTTTTTGCTCCTAGCATACTCACTAACTATAGGTTCCGTAATGACGCCTATAGGGAACCCGCAGAACGTCTTAGTAGCTATACAGAGCGGTATCCCAGCACCATTCATAATATTCATTAAGGAACTCACAATACCGACACTCATTAACTTAATTGTGTTGCCGTTAATTTTAATAAAGATTTTTAAAATCAAGAATGAGCCAGTCAAAATAAGCTTGATACCTTACGAACTCATCACAGATAAGCGAGACGCCTTACTCGCAGGAGCCGGACTACTCGCAACAGTGGCAAGTCTGGTAGCGAATGACTTGCTAGAACTCTTAAGCTTACCTCACGTAACTCACAGAGGCTTCATACCTTTCATAGTAGCGGCCGGCACATACCTTCTCTCCAGGAACCCTAGGAAAGTGCTCGCAAGCGTTGATTGGGGGACTATAGTCTTCTTCATAACAATGTTCGTAACTATGGAGGGAGTATGGAGGAGTGGGGTCCTGCAACCAATCCTGACTTTCTTAATGTCTGGCAAACTCGGGAGTGTGGAAAGCGTGTTATCAGTGACAGTAGCTTCACTGCTCTTGAGTCAAGTACTCAGCAATGTTCCGTTCGTGAAGCTCTTCATAACTTTCTTGAAAAATGTTGGTTATGGGCCAGCAGACGTTAATATATGGTTAGCCCTAGCTGCTATGTCAACTATAGCCGGCAACCTAACTATATTGGGCGCTGCCTCTAACATAATCGTGTTAGAGACGTTAGAAACTAAAATGAAGACCTCAATAACTTTCATAGAATTCTTTAAAATAGGTCTTTTTGTAACAGTCGTTAACACACTAATATACTTAGTCTTCCTGCTCACGTAACTATCATCATAAAGTCGTGGAAGCTAGCCCTCCAAAAGCGGTAACTGAAGCATCTCTAACTACTAATAAGGTGTAGTATTAAAACTTATGAAGAAGACAAAAACATTAACTACTTGTTCTTACGAGATTATCCTTTGCTCTACTACTATCATAGTAGTAGTTCCTCGTACTTGAGGAATCTTTCTAATCTTGTTTATTATTAAGTCTCTTAAAGCTTCGTGTGTAGGAGCTTCTATCTTGACTACGACATCATACATGCCGTAAACTTCGTAAATTTCTTTAACTCCCTCGATATTAGCGAGAGCGTTTAATACGTCAGCTTCAGACCCTATCTCAGTATTTATGAGAACTATAGCTACAGGCATGCTGATCCACAATATATATAATGTAATCAAAGTTAAAAAACATTAATACGTGAGTAAAACGAGTTTTATTAAGAGCTCTATATGAGCGTTAAGTCAGTGGAAGTGTTGTGTGAGGTCAGCATATCATGTTTAGAAATCATAACCTATTACTTCACGAGACTCATATCTTTTTAGTGTGAAAAGTGTTTTCAGTGTGGAAGTCTTCGTTAACTCCCACATTCTTAAATAAATGCTGGAGTATCCTCTCTGAAATCCTAGAAAGAAAGTCTGCGAGACTAGAAGAAAAGAGCTGATATAACTAATTCCTAGGCCTCGTTATAGTTCTCTAGTTAATAGAAGAAGTAGTAAAATTCTCTGGTTCGTATCAGCACTTGATCTCTTGAAGGAGGTAGAGAAATAGCTGTGAGTTTAAATAGGTATGAAGTCAGCGCAGAATATCTTAATACTTACTAGCTTTCCATCTTCTAGAGAGAGTTTCTTTCTTAGGTTGTGCCCTGAAATTACCTCTATGATGTTTGGCTTGTGTTTACTTAAGTACGGTCTAATCACTAAAACCCACTCATCCGAGAGTTCGGGGATCTTGCCAAACCAGTAGTAGAAGCCTCCTCTCTCAGTCCCGTCAACTATGAGGCTTCTTATCATTGAGGGAGTGCACTCTCTAATTAACTCCTCGTAAGTTTTGTTTATTTCTATGTTGAGGGTTCCTGGATATGGCTCCTCATCTATCAACTCTGTCAGAATTATGTTGTAAGGCGGCATAGAGACGTACTTAGCTCCAACTCCTAAACCAGTTATTACCTTACCTTCGAGTACTACGTGCAATCTTACTCCTCACCTGCTTAGAGATCTTGTCAGCGGTATATATTGGTTCCGGTAATTCGTGGTCTTTAAATAGTTTTGGCGTGACCTCAACTATGAATTTCAGACTCACTTTATGACCTATACTCAAGTATGTTTTAGATGTGCCTCTCACAAACACGTAAGCTCCTAACACTCCATTATTTTCTAGGTACTTCTCTCCATTAATTACTACCTCTCTTCCTGAAAGGATTCTCTTAGCAACGCCTATAGTCGGCTTGTCGAGAACCACGCCCACATGTGAAGCTATGCCGAAAGACCTGGGATGCGTTATGCCATGTCCGTTAACTAGAATTAAGTCTGGGTCTATGTCTAGCAGTTCATAAGCAACAAACATTAGAGGCGCTTCTCTGAAAGCTAGTAGTCCGGGCACGTAAGGGATGTGAACTTCGTCGGAAGCCACAGAATACTTCACTAGACTCATATCTGGATACTTATGCAATGTTGCTATAGCTATCCCTATATCGCCGACATACGATAAGTCTAGCCCTACTATCGTGTCTATCCTGTCAGGCTCGTACGAGGTATCAACTAACTCAGAGAGTTTCTTCTGTATTGCTGACGCTCTGTAGTGGTCGAAAAGAAGCATAAGAACTTATTCCTCATGTTGTGAGACTCACGAACTTCTCAGTTACTCCCCCAGGTCTTATCAATACTACGTCTACACCGTCTCCTGAGAGAGCGTCTCTCTTTATAGCTGCGGAAACAGCTTCTACGGCTATCTGCGCAGCTTCTTCTAGGGAAATCCCCTCCCTATACTTAGATTCTATGATGCCTATAGCTATCGGTGCTCCAGAGCCTATAGCCGCGTACACGTCCTCTATTAGTGATCCGAGCATGTCCATCACGTATAGGTGTGTGCCAGTCTCGTCAACTCCTCCGAAGATTACTTCAGATATGAAGGGTAGCCACTTATTCTGGTATAAAATGATTGACAGTAGCCTGGCTGCTGAGTGAACACTTATTGGTCTTCCATTCTCTAGCTCGTAAGAATGTATTAATACGTTCATGGTCCTATTCAGTGTTTGTATATCAGAAAATAGGCCCGCAAACGCTAAGCCAAACCTGTCTTTAATAGCGAATACTTTCTTACCGCCTCTACTCATAACAAACCCGCCGTAAGATACTCTCTTCTCGGCAGCCAGTACTACACCCTCTCTAGTCTTGATACCGACTGCTGTGGCGCCAGTCCCTATCCTCTCGTACGACATACAAACACCTAATTAATTGAGTTAAACACATAATATAAAGGTTTAATACCGTGTATAAGGAGTAAATGTTTATGGTGTGAGGTGCACGCGATTAAGAAACTAGAAAACTATGAGTTGATTAAGAAGATAATTCACACTGTACCGGCTGAAGAGCTAGGAGACTACGTTATAGTAGTCTTAGATAGGAAGGCTAGTAACTCTCTAAAAGAAATTAGAGTTAGTGAGGTTACTAAGTTAATGAAGGATAGGTTAGTCTTGGGAGATACTATCATACCTCTTCATAGGATAGTAGAGATTAGGAGGTTAGGTGAGGTTCTGTGGAGAAAGAATGTTTGAGTAATGCTTTAAAGAGTGTTAGAGTGTGGAACTACGCTGAGGTCAGAGAAGTACTAATGAGTATATACTCAGAACCCGTCACTCTAGCTAAGAAAGTTAAGAGGAGGAACGTGATGAGATATTTAGTTAAGCTAGATAAGACGTACGAGGCGCTCAATAAAGTTTTCGAAGTCTTAAACACTCTGCCAGACCCAAACACGTTAAACCCCTTCTACGCTGAACTCTTAGCTATTTCAGGAATAACAGACTATAAGTCACTCTATCTCAGGTTGAGAGGCTTCAAGAAAGTTGTGAGGAAGTTGTGGAAGTATTATAGGATCCGAGTAAAGCTCGCCCTAACTAGTGAGGAAGCCAAGAAAGACTTAAGAGAGTTTATTGGTAGGTCTTTATCTATTATTAGAAGACTTAATAAAGACTTAAAGAAACTTGAGGTAGCCGTTAATGAGTTGAAGAAATTACCTTGCATCGACTTCGCTAGTCTTAAAGTCGTTGTTTCTGGGATGCCTCAGGTAGGTAAGTCAACGCTAGTTGGCAGAATCTCGACATCAAAACCGGAAGTATCTCCGTTTCCCTTCACAACAAAAAACATAATTTCTGGTCACCTTCAGCTAGACCACATGAGAATACAAGTTTTTGACACTCCAGGAATACTTGATAGGCCTATCTCAGAACTCAACGAGATAGAGAAGAGAGCTTTAGTAGCTATTAAGTTCCTTGCTGACGTAATAATATACTTGGTTGACCCAAGAGAGTCTAGTTACTACACTATAGGTCAGCAGATAGACTTGCTCCAGATGATTAAGGCGATGTTTAGCGACAAGCCTCTCTTAGTAGTCGTAAATAAAATCGACGAAACTTCGGAGGAGAGAATATCAGAAGTCTCGAAGCTGATTAAGAAAGTTTACGATAGCGAGCCATACAAAATAAGCGCTCTTAAGGGAATTGGTGTAGACGCTCTACTAGAGTGGGTTAAGAGTAAGTGTCTTGAGTTTTACGAGTCTCGACACCAGTTAACTCCTTGAATGCCGTAGTTATGTGTGAGAGCTTCAGCGGGGGTAACGTCTTGACGAGAAGATGGGGTGTGAGGCTTAAGCTCTACTGGTGTAGTAACTGTAATGTGCCTATCAGAGACCAGATTTGCAGTAAGTGTGGGGCTGCTGGAAGGGAATTACGTGTAGGAGAGCCTGGTGACATAAGACCTGGTTTCTATGGTGACCTGAAGATAATTGAGGAAGGGATTGTTAACGAGTTCGGCACTGCTAAGTTAGTTAGTCTTCTTGATTTAGAGTCGAGTTTATTCTTCTTGAATAAGGTTCCTCACGTAGATGATATGAGAGAAATCATAGTTGGCGGGGTTGTTGTAGGTAGACTCCACTTTGACCCTGATTTGATGTGCTGGAGATGGAGGTTAAGTAAGTATAGCTCCCTACTAGCACTTAATGAAGGATTAGTTAAGAAGTTCGTTGTAGACAGGCCTAAGCCTCTAGAGCCTGTAGGTGATGAGGGAAGAGATGGTGAGCAAGCAGTCATAGTAGATAAGTCTGGCTATCCAGTAGCGCTAGCGGTGGCTAGGAAAGGTAAGTTTAGAGTGCAGACTCTGTTTAAGGGAGAACCTGAAGAACCTATAAGGAAGAGAACTACCTTTGAGGACTTAATAAAGAGTAATGACTTCTGGCTTAGAACGAGAATCTCGAAGGGAGTGAAGAACGTCGCTATAATGTCTAGAAAGACTGGGCTGCCTATAGTTGTCTCTTATTCTGGTGGTAAAGATTCGTTAGTAGCTCTTCACTTAGTTCTTAAAGCTGGTATAGAACCTACGATGTTATTTAATGATACTGGTTTAGAACTTCCTGAGACTCTCAGGAACGTCAGGGAAGTTAGTGAAGCTTACGGCTTGAAGCTGATTAACGCGGACGCAGGTAATAAGTTCTGGGAAGCCGTAAGAGTATTCGGTCCTCCCGGGAAAGACTATAGGTGGTGTTGTAAGGTAGTGAAGCTAGTTCCTATATCTAGAGCGTATAAAAGCAGTTTTCGAGGAAGTGTCTTGTCTATTGTTGGGCAGAGAGCTTTTGAATCTATTGATAGGTCTCTTTCAGGCAGTGTGTGGAGGAATAGGTGGCTACCCGGAGTATTGTCTATGTCCCCCATACAAGAATGGGACCAGATAAGTGTGTGGTCGTATATACACGTCAATAAACTGCCTGTTAACCCACTCTATTTTGAGGGGTTTGAGAGACTTGGTTGTTATTTGTGTCCGGCAGCTAACGTCGCAGAATACCATGAAATAAAAAAGAAGTACCCGGATTTATGGTGTAGGTGGGAAGAATTTCTCAGGACGTGGGTCGCTGAACGTGGACTACCTGAGTATTATGTCTCAAAACATTTATGGAGGTGGCATAACCCCGAAGCTCAAGGGAGGAGAAGGGTTGAGAAGTGGGCGGGCATTACTGCTACTTCATGGGTCTCAGAATTCATTAGGAGGTCGGGATTTGAGGCAACACTACTGAAGAAAAATAGTGAGGAAGTTTCTGTTAAGATTACTCCTAGGCTACCGCTAGATTCTCTTTTGAGTCAGTGGAGAGTTCTAGGATATAAATACTCACTAACTAACGAACTACTAGAGATTAAGTCGGTTAACGGCATCTTACAAATAAACTCAAACGGGCTCATAAATGCTGTATCGAGTGATGCGTTCGAGGAAGTAATCACTACTATAAAGCTTGGTGTTAGGTGGCTTAAATGCGTTAATTGCTTAAGTTGTGTTAATTGGTGTCCCCGCGACGCTATTAAGATAGTTGATGGGAGACCTCAAGTAGATTCTTCAAAGTGTTCAGGTTGTAGGATATGCGTTGACGCATGCCCGATCGCTGAGATGTTAGTTGAGAAAAACATAGTTACTCAGTTGTTAGGGAATCCTAGGAGTAGGGGGAGGAGAAAAGATGTTGTTACTAAAGCCCTCTCAATACTCTCTGGTGAGGGTGTTAGGAGAGTAAGTAGGAGAAGTATACTCTACACTGAGGAGGATTTAGGAGGATTTATAGACTTTCTTAAACACATCGATACCGCGCCCGAGGATGAGAGTCCTTAATTCTCGTGTAGTCGTGAGTTAGTAGCTTGCGGTAAAATTAGGAGAATTAATCAGCTTGTGGTCCTTCAATCACCGCTCAGGCAGGACACCACTCATCATTTCGTGTGAGTAGGTCCTTACAGTAGCTATATTTGTGCTTGCTTGATGTACACGCTACCTAGACTTGCTCTGACCTCCTCCCCGCTCTGAAGTGTGAGGATTCCGGGGAGGTTTAGAGCTACATCCCCATCGAAAGCGGGTTTAGCTCTGCACCCGGTCTCAGGCGCTTTACCCCTACCCCGTGTAGAGCGGGGCTCAGGGATATGACTTCACAGTACCTAAAGAATGCAGAGCTTATAAACCTTACTACATCATCCCCGCCCTAAAGAACGAGGCTTTTGAGATTGTAATCACTAAGTACTCGTAAGACCTCGTTTGTTAGTTCCTCGTTAACGTATGGGAAGACAGTTATTATTTCTTTCTCTATTAGTTCTTCACCAACCCACTCACTCGAAGGACTTAGCACGTAGATGGGTATTGACTCCTTAGACTCGCTTATCTCGCTTGACTCATGCCTAGTTATTATAAGGTCGTGTTTTTCAGGGTCCCACTCCTTAAGAATATCAGAGACTACCTTCTTAATAGCTTCCCCAACACTCTCAACTTCTATTATGTCTAGCGACTTGATTTTCCCTTCACTTATTCTTGCTATTACTGTTTTTACGCTCAAAATATTACACACCTGCTAGCCTAAGTAGTTCTTTAGTATTTCTAGGGAAGCCTTATAATCTCTTTCTTCGTCGAGGTAGCCTGTCTCGCTTAAGTTGGGCTGTGTCAAGACTTTAATTACCGTCCCGTCATCTAATTCTGCAAATAGTTGGGGTAGCCAAGTAATGCCTAGTTCGTCGGAATCACCGTATTGTGACACGTAGACGTAGTCGCCCCACCTGTACTCAAGCGGTATGTTGAGTTCTTTAGATATTTTCTCGGCTATCCCGCTGAAATGCTTATGTAGTGCGTGGTCTTTGTCCGTAACTAGTACTAGTTTCTTGAGCTTAGACAGCTTTACTCACCAATAGATACTAGTAGTAATAAATAAATAGTTTAGCTTCGGCAAGTCTAGAGAGTAACTGAGGCTCTAGAAGAAGTGCCTAGTAAATTAACTAATTTTAAGAGGCGCTGAAGCACCGTTATAGTATTAAGTAGTATGCCGACAGCTATTAATAACTCGGCATAATGCATCATGTTAAGTAATAGTAATGCTGTTGATGATATTAACAGCAGACCTCTTTCACCTCTCTCCATGAAACCAACGCCTTCTAGATTAATCCTATATTGTGAGGCTATAGCTCTTAAGTAACTTATGAGAAATGAAGTGCCGAGAAACAGTATTAACGTGATCCACTCAACTCCTATAATTCCTAAACTTAAGACAAACATTAACTCCTCGACTCTATCACTGAAAGAGTCTAGGAGAGCTCCCTTAGGTGTTGCGAGGCCAGCTACTCTAGCTACGGCGCCATCAAGCATGTCGCAAGCCAGACTTAAAATCATTAACGTTAAGACTGCTGAGATTACCTTAAAAAATGCAAAGACAGGTGTTGCGAGACTTAGCACTAGTCCACTTAAGGTGAGTATGTTGGGAGATATTCCCAGCCTCCATAGAAGAACGCCTAAGTGCTTTAGGAGCGGCGTTATCGCGTCCCTAACTCTAGTAAGCACAGCGCATCACCAGGACTACTTAGAGATATTTCCATCTTTCACAGTTATCATTATTCATTTCTTTCTCCTCCTGAGTCTCACGTAGGTATTCATCCTACCTAACTAAATTCCTGTAGTGAGGACTATTTTCTCTTTTATTTCTTACTTGAGGTTTTATAAGCTCATGGTCCTATCTCTATGGATACGTAGTAGTAAGGACCTGTATAACCCGTAAGAATTATAAGGCTCTGAAGTCTGTGAACTCTTCAGCGACCCCGGGTTTCCGAGACCTGCGGTAGACCGTGAGGAGAGTGGTTCGGTAAAAACCGTGACGAACCACCCTAGGAAAACCCGCGAAAGCCTAGAGCAGGAAACGGTTTAATAAAAATCTTATAACCTACGACTATTTCACAAGAATAACTGAGCTTGTATGGTCTCTTCACCTAGCAAAGATTAGTAGTGTTAGGAGGAGCAAACATTTATTAGTTATGAAATCCCGAGAGTTGAAGGAGATAATGAAACATATTGGTATAGTTATTCCCCTCTTAGCTATTATGATTCTCTCAGTTGTAGTGTTGCCTTCCTGGTTCGCTCTCCAGCCTCTCCCATCCTACGGTATCGTTCTAAGATTTGAGGGTGACGAGCTAGTTATTAATGGTGAAGAAGTCTGTAAAGATATTGTAGGAAGTGTGATAATCAAGTTTGGGAATGAATTTAAGTCAATAGACGTTTGCGAGTTAATTAGTAAGAAAGTAATTCACGTATCATTTAGTGAGGGAGTGAAAGACTGGATCAATAGACTTGAGGAGTTAGGAATAAAGCCTGGAATGAAGGCTAGCGTAGTTCTTGGAGTTCTGGAGAGTAGGGGTTATGGTGGTGTGGTGATGCCTACAGTATCAATAACTTTCTGGTTAATTAGTGAGGACATACACTACATATCTAACGGCATGTTTACATCACTAGATTACTTCGCGTCTATAGGTTACGATTATTACAGAGCCTTCCTGAAAATGCTTGAAGACCCACTAGCAATAGTTAAAGAACACGCAATGATACTAATCAAGTCTGAGGACTTAGCTAAGAGTCTAGCCTCGATAAACGTGACGAGAGCTCTAGAGAAGATCCGTAGAGAGTTAGGCCTTATAGAAACCACCTCCAGTGATGTTGTGAGTAATCCGTTATCATGGAGAGGTTGCCCACCAGGCACTAAAACCGTTAGTACTGGCGTCTGCGAGTGGGAGAATTACTGGGACTTCTCAGAAGACCCGCCTGACTGGTTCTATAATAGGATTATCGTGAGGAGCGGTGATAAGAATTATGTGGTTGGAGAGCTGTGGCGAAGCTTCAAAAAATACTTCAGTTCAGCCTACCTTTTCCACAAAGATACTTATTCAACTAAGGAGGAAGCGGCGGACGCGTTATGGCACGTATGGTCTAACCCCTGCTTCAGATCATGGAGTGATTTCGGGAAACTCATAAACATGAGCACCACACTCAAGACTTGCATAAACCCCGGCTCCAACTACCAGGTTGACTGGAACCACACAAGAATCTTAGGGAGTGAATTCACCATGTATGAACCCCTCGCAATAAAAATAGAATCATCTGTGGGTGAGATGCCACCTATAAATATCCAACTAGAGTATGTAAACTTCATGTCTGGATTCAAGAAAACTGGTTTCTCGTTAATGGGTATAATGATATACGGTAATCAAGGATATAGCGTGAGTGCCGCCGATTTCGGAACTATAACATTTAATCCTTCTGATTGGAATAATGGAGCCCGTAGTTCTGCATTGATAATTCCTACGCATATGAAGTACTTATTTGATTCTCTCATATTCACTTGGAATATAAGGAGTTATTACTGGGATGCTTACTATGGTTCATTCTGGTTGTTTGAACCCGTACCCATAATCACTCCATACTATGAGGAGAAGGGGCGGACTTTAAGTGACTATTGGGGTCACGCCTACTACAACGAGCACGGGAACTGTATATATGGTGGTTGTCAATATCCTCAAAATATTTATGAATTAATTGAGGAAGCGACTGGGACGCTAGATAGAGTTTATTATGTAATTAATAGCACGAGATTCAATGATGTGCCGATGTATTATGTAATCGTGGATAAATCTAACATAACTAGCGTAGGGTATTCAGATTCTCTAGGGTCTATTATCTTCGGCATAGCAAAGAATATAGTAACAGAACTCTTTTATGGAAGCATTTCGAGACCTCTCGGCAAACTCCTAAACTTCCTAGACTATACAGACACAACGTTTAGTGCGTCTGTAGTAAAACAGCATCTTTGGTGGTGTAGGACCAATCAAACTCAAAACAATGTCTGGGTAGAGATATGGAAGAGATCAAAAAGTGAAAGCTATCTTAGCGACTATTATGATGAGATAGATAAAAAACCACTTGCAGCCGTATATAGCATTAATTTCTTCACAGTAGGAGGGGAATCTCCTCCACCACCAGGCGGAGAATATCCACTTAGAGAATCCGGAATACGCATAGAAGCCGGCAAACCCGCGCAATATAAATAGATCTCTCGAGATAGTGATAGGGTGATTTATAGATTTTGGGAATAGTGTGTTGAAGCTAATAATTGACGTGCGGGATAGTAGAAACGTAGAAATATGATTGAGTAACGTAGTAAAGGATCAGTTATGTAAGAATATTTGGTAGGAAATAAGAAGGATTTAATAAAGCCAAGAACGTTCTTAACCACGTGAATTAACTCATAAGAATTCTCTAGGAACCATCCAGAACTGGCCGTGAAATATGACGTCTATATTGTTCCGGCATTTAAATACTTGCTTTGTAGCTGGCTATAAGTAAGCTCGTGTATTCGTGTCTCGGTTTTGTGATTATGTCGTCTATGTAACCTTCTTCGACTATGTTTCCTTTATAGAGTATTATTGCTCGGTCACTTAGGTATTGCGCTACGCCTAAATCGTGTGTTACTGTGAGAATAGCTAGTTCTAGCCTCTTATGTATGTTATTAATTAGTTCTATGATTTGAGCCTGAATAGAGACGTCAAGAGCTGACGTAGGCTCGTCAAGTATCAAGATTTCTGGATCGTGTATTATGGAGCGTGCTATTAGTACTCTCTGCATCATCCCCCCGCTAAGCTCACCAGGGTATTTATCCAAGATCTTATCACTTAATTGAACCATCCTAGCGACTTCCCGTACTCTCTCCTCAATTTCTTCGGGCTTGACTCTCATGGACTCTAACGGCTCGCTTATTATGGTCTTAACACGTAGTTTAGGGTTTAGAGCCTTGTAAGGATCTTGAGGTACGTAACCTATCTGCCTGAGTATGCGCACGCGCTCACTCCACGAGAACTCGTAGATTTCTTTGCCTAAGACCTCAACCTCCCCCCTCACGGGCTTAAGTAGCCCCAGAATTACTTTAAGTAGCGTTGTTTTTCCTGAACCACTCTCACCTATTATGGCTACTCTCTCTCCATCATATATTTTCAGATTTATGTTCTTTAGTACTACGTTGACGTACTTAAATAATGATCTCAATCCCTTGCCTGTAGTCGGGTAACCTGCTATGACGTCTTTGAGTGAGACTATCGCGTTATTGCTTAACACTGCTGACGTACCTCCAGCACGCTACTTCCCCACCATATGCTTTGAAGTATGGTGGTGGCTCGACACACTTCTCGAAAGCTAGGGGGCATCTAGGTGCGAACACGCATCCAGTCATTTCTTCATCAGGTTTTGGTGGCTCGCCAGGTATTGACTTAAGGCGTCTCTTAAATCCTAGGAGTGGTACCGCGTCTGCTAACATCTGAGTGTATGGGTGTAGTGGCTCCACTATCACGTTACTCCCCGAGCACTTCTCAAGGATTTTACCTGCATAAACTACTGCTACTGTGTCGCATATCTTGCCTGCAGCCACGAGATCGTGTGTTATCATGACTAGAGTTAATGACTCAGACTCTTTAAGTCTCATCAAGAGCTTAATTAGTTGTAGTCTTAAGTGAGCGTCTAAAGCTGAAGTAGGTTCGTCGGCTACTATGATTTTAGCACCTGTCGAGAGTGCTATGGCTATAGCTGCTCGTTGCTGCATCCCCCCGCTGAGTTCGTGTGGGTAGCGGTCGATAGTGTCTTCCGGGTCTAACTCAACTAGAGATAAGTACTTCTTAGCTACTTCGAAAGACTTCTTCTTATCAAACCCGTATATGCTGTTTAACACGCGATAAAGTTGTGTCCCGATTGTCTGGTAGGGGTTTAAGCTAGTACCGGGGTTTTGCGGAACGTAAGAAACAACTCTTCCTCTAATACCTGAGTAGTCTCTCTGATTACCTTTAACTACAAGCTTGTCGAAAACGTACAGCTCCCCCTCAGTCACTGCGTAAGGGGGTAGTATCCCTATTATGGTGTTTCCTATAGTTGACTTACCACACCCGCTCTCACCAACTAAGCAAAAAACCTCGCCTTGACTAATGTCGAAGGAAATATCCTTAACAGCCCAGAGGATATTCTCTTCTTCGTCCATGTAACCAACTTTAAGATTTCTGGCTTTGATAGCTAAAACCATAATCTCCACCTCCTCCTCAGTCTCGGGTCTAGCTCTTCACGGAGTGTATCACCGACTAAGCTGAAACCTAGCGCTGTTATGAGTAGGAAGAAGCCTGGGTAAGCACTTATCCATGGAGCAATCTCGAGGACGCTTAAGCCCTCAAACATTATTACTCCCCATTCAGGCGAGTTTAGTGGTAAGCCTAGGCCCAGGAAGTTTATAGTGCTCGCCTCAAGAAGCACGCTACCCATATCAGTCACTGCTTGAACTAAGACAGGTGTTAAGACATTCCTCATAACATGTCTAGTCATGATCTTTAAGGGGCTTAAACCGCTGAGTCTAGCTAACGTGACGTAATCCATCTCCATGATACTCCTAGCATAGACGTAAGTTACGCGTGCGTACCAAGACCACCAAGTAATTACTAGGCTGGCTATTACGGTGAGTAATCCGGGACCTAACGCTAGCCTCAAAACTAGAGCTATTATAACTGCGGGAATGCTGATGAATAACTCGATTAGGTAGTTGAGAACAGTCTCTACAACGCCTTTGAAATAAGACGCTAAAATACCTACGACGAGACCTATTAACAGGCTTAGTGAAATAACAGTAACTATTTGTAGGACAGCTGACCTAACACCCATAATAACTCTTGAGAACAGGTCTCGCCCTCTAGTGTCAGTACCGAAGAAAAACTTAAGACTCGGGGGTTCTTTCTCTCTTTGAGATGCTTCAGGCGGGACGTACCCGGCACCTTCATCAGGGTAGGGTACTACCCAAGGACCTATTAGTGCTAGGATGAATACGGCCAGAGTTATTATGAGACCTACTCTAAACTTAGTCCTCTTCAGGTACCTCTTAATACTTATTGTTAAGTCTTGGAAGGACTTCTTGTTTGAGGACTTGAGTGACTTCATAAGATCGCTGAGTGTCGCATTCAATCTCTACAACCTCACCTTAGGGTCTATTAAAGCTTGTATGATGTCTGTTAAAGTGTTGATTATTAGGTAAAACACAGCAACTACGATAATTAGACCTATTGCTAATCTGAAGTCACTGTAGTTTAGTGAGTCTATTAGTAGGCTGCCTAACCCTTCTCTCCCGAAAACTACGTACTCGACGGCCATAGCGTCCACTAAGCTGTACGCGAAAGCTAAGCCAACAACCTGCACTAAGCCGGGCGTTATAGCTTTGAGTGTATATCTCCATATGATTACAGACCTGTTAACACCCCAGGCTACAGAGGCTCTTATATAGTCTTCAAGCAGTGTGTCAGACACTAAAGCTCTCGTGAGTCTGACTAAAACTCCTATGGGGTAGATAGCTATGGCTATAGCTGGTGGTATGATCTTACTTAAGACGTTCGTGAAGACCTGTAAATTACCTTCAATTAAACTATCGATTATGTAGAAGCCTGTTATCGGGTAGAAGCCTGTCACTGTAGCTATCTTGGGGTCTACTCTCCCGTAAGGGTATGCGCCTAAGAGTATTAAAGTGAGGAATAGCCACGCGCCGAGCCAGAAAGTCGGCGTGTTAGCTAGTATTGTGCCTAGAGACTGCAGTATAGTGTCTAATCTTCCGTTCCTGTGAAGTGCGGACTCAATACCTAGGAAGACTCCTAAGGGTATGGCTATCAAGTAAGACACTAGGAGGAGTTCTAGCGTAGCTACTAAGCGTCTTGATATGACTTCAAAAACTGGGATCTTGTAAGCTATGCTTAATCCTATGTTGCCTGTGAAGACGTCTGTCACGAACTTCAGTACTTGAATTAGTGGTGGTTTATCTAATCCTAATTCCTTGCGAGCTAGTTCTATAGCTAGTGAGGCGTTAGGTCCTCTAGGGTTGCCCGCCCACTTAACTGCTGGGTCGCCGGGAGACAAGATTATTGCAGCGTAAGAGAAAATCACTACACCAACTACTACTAAGAATATCCAGATGATTCTTTTTGTTAGGTAGTTTAGGCTGAGGGGCAATCTATGCTCCCACTCTCACGTACTGGAAGTATATCACGTACATGTATAAAGGATTCATACATTCGGGGGGTAACTCAACCCTAGTATTGTATATGAAGGGTCTTACCTCGTCCCATAAGTTAATTCCAGCTACGTCGTTAAAGAGTATTTCTTGAGCTTTCCTGTACAGGCTTAAAGCCTCAGAATAGTTTGTTCCTTCTATTTCCCACGCGTAATCTATTATGTTCTCGAACTCCTCATTCTCGTAGCCCGCGTAATTCCATTCTTTTGAATCGCTGTGGAACATCGTGTATAGGTAATCGTATGGTGAGGGTATTGTAGGCCACCAATCAGCTATTATTAGGTGCGGAGTGTTTTCAGGGTTTTCCCAGACACCCTTCGCTATCTCCTTGAGTTGCGACCACGGCTGCGGGTTAAGAACTAACTCTATGTTGATGTCTCTCAGCCTAGACTGAAGAGTCTCAGCAAATATTCTTGTTTCTTCATAGTCTACCTGGTACAGTATCTCCATCCTTACTGGCGTCTGAACGCCTGACTCGTTAAGATACTGTAGAGCCTCACTTAACCCGCACTGGTGGTAGAGTCCTTCAGCAAACCCTGGGAACCCGTGTGGTATTATGCCGCTCCCTTTTAATGCGAAGCCCTTCATAGCTAGTCTTATAGCCTCGTCTAAGTTAAGTGAACACGCTATTGCTTTCCTGAACTCAAGTATGTTTGTTGGGTATCTCCTCACGTTAAAGAACATTAGGTAGTTGTGATATGTTGTTAGGTTGTATACTTTGAAACCTCTATTAAGTAGTAAGCTGACGTAGTCTCTGGGAACGCTAGAAGCTATATCTATCTCGCCAGAAATTAAGCCGTTATACTGTGATTGAGGGTCTGGCAATATCTTTATGATGACGTAGTCAGGAGCTTGGTCGTTGTTTACTAGAGACCAGCCCCACCACTTATCAAATTTCTTAAGCCGTATTTCTGAGTCTGGCTTATAGTATTCTATAGTGTAGGGGCCGGTGCCGGCCTCATTACCTCTGTTAAACCACTCCTCAAGTTTTCTGTCTAGGTATGATGACGCGCCACTAGATGAGAGAGCCTTAGGAGAGAAGATGTAGGCCGCGTAAGTAGCTGCTACCAGGAGGTCCAGCCTCTGCGGGTACTCAAGCTTTATCTTGAGTGTATACTCATCTAATACTTCTATGTCTGTTACGGCATCCCATATGTAGCCAGCACCTCTGCCGGTCTCCCTATATATGTCTCTAGCCCTCTCAATACTCAGCTTAACTGCGGTAGAGTTGAGTGGTGTGCCGTCATGAAATACAACACCTTCTCTAAGGCGGAAAACCCATTCAGTGCCGTCCTCACTACTATTCCACGCAACAGCTAATACAGGTTTCAACTCTCCAGTAACGGGGTTATAGTGTAGTAGTTGTTCATAAACTAAGCCTATAATAACGAGGCCTGTATCATCTTCTATACTTGGGTCGATGCCTGTAATTCTGTCGTTATACGCGTAAACAACTACTCTCTGCTTAATTTCTGGAGTCCCCCAAATATAGTGGTAAGCAATAAAGCTAACAACTATAAGCACAACTAATGAAATAGAGACGCCCAAGAAAACACTTCTTCGCACTCTTCATATCACCGCATGAAGTTATCGCTAAGAGTTTAAAAACTTTTTCACGCAAGCTTCTGAAGAACAAATATATTTGTTTGAATTAATTATGGAGAGAAGAATAAAACAAATTTACATCCACTTAATGAAAGAATAGAAAAAATTAAACTTGCTAAAAAACACCTATTATTTATTTCGCTTCTCGCATAATTCAAAATCGTAGAGAATTTAATGCTTGATCTACGGGATAGTGAGTCGGGAAACACTACTTGTTATGCTTTTCTTCTTGCTTGAAGATGATCTATGCTTAAGTCCTGGGCTTCTTGAGAGACACAACTTAATAAGCTCTCTACAGTAAATCTTATTGAGGACGAGCACAACATATTTAGTCGAAGATGAAGAATCCGGGATCTGAATGACGTGATGAGAGCGTACTTCACTGAAGCAACCTCAATCTAATTTGTAGTGAGGCTTAGGTCTTGAGTTTCTGTGTTACTTAATTATTGATTTTTATTGTCATAATGTCTTATAAAAGTTTTTCTCTTATATTGATGATTGACTACATGACAATTAATTCTAAAATAAGTTTTTATGCGTGACTACCTACTTATATATAATTGTTTAAGGTAGTGAGCGATGCGTAATTACGTCGAGACTAGAGACTTAAGATGGGTTAATCTTCAGTTCACAGATTTAGCAGGCTTTCTCAGACAAGTTACGGTGCGTGTCAACCCAAGAAGTGAGTCTCTAGATGAGCTTATTAGTAAGCTTGATGGGAGTAGCGTTAAGGGATTTACTGGAGTTGAAGAAAGTGATCTACTTCTTAAGCCCGATATTAATACCTTCGCTAAACTTCCCTGGAGTGACGGTTTCGGGAGACTTATCTGTGGTGTTTACGTAAATAATGAGAGATTTACTAAAGACCCCAGATACGTGGCTGAGAAACTTGATAACATACTTGCATCTACTAACTTAAGTCCTTTCGTTTCTGCGGAGCTAGAGTTTTTCGTGTTTGATAAAGTATCTGTTGAAGTGAGTCCCTGGAGACAGTTGTTTGAAGTTAGTAGTTCTGAAGCGCCTTGGGGGAGTCTCCCCTTCGCTAACAGGATTAAGGAAGGGTATTACGTAGCATACCCTAAAGACAAATTCGTTAGTCTGAAGACAGAGCTTGCAGAAACACTAATTAATTATTTTGGTCTTGCCGTAGAAGCACTGCATCACGAAGTTGCTGCTGCGTCACAACATGAAATATCTTTTAGAGGAGGTTCCTTAACTTATGTCTCAGACTCTATTCAGACAGTCAAGTACGTTGCTAGAGTCCTTGCTTCGCTCAAGGGGTACACGGCCACCTTCATGCCTAAACCTATTCACGGCGATAACGGTAGCGGGATGCACGTGCACATAAGCTTGTGGAGAGGTAATGAAAACTTATTTTACGATCCTAACGACGATTACGCGTGTTTAAGCCAGGAAGCAAGATACTTTATAGGTGGGTTAATCGAACATGGTAGAGCGCTCTCAGCTATAGTTAGCCCTACAACTAACAGTTACAGAAGGCTTGTTCCAGGTTATGAAGCCCCAACATACTTGGCTTGGGGTGCGGGGAACAGAAGTGTAGCTATAAGGATACCAATCTACGAGAGGTGTAGTAGGTTTGTGAGGATAGAGTACAGGCCTCCAGACCCAAGCGCTAACCCCTACTTAGCAACAACAGCTATAATGCTGGCAGGTCTTGACGGCATTAAGAAGAAGTTAGAGCCGGGGGAACCAGTTAAGGATAACCTGTATGAAGCCTCAATAAAGCATAACGACATTAAGAACCTGCCCGAAAGTCTTGACGAAGCGTTAGACGAGCTTGAGTCAGATAATGAGTGGCTCAGTCACGTGTTTCCTAAAGAGCTTCTAGAAGCATATATTGAAATGAAGAGGGAAGAGTCTAGAACACTCAGGTCTTACCCAACCCCCGCAGAGTTTTACTATTACCTAGATCTTTGAGTACAGCATCTCTTACTATCATAGGCTTCCCTACAATTAAGAGCTTAACTTTATATAAGTCGTCCTTAAACATATTATTGTGAGGTGGTCAATTGAGTCGAGACCAGGTTATAGGGTACTTACTTCTCGCGGCTTCCGCAGTAGTGATAGTAGTTTATGGGTGGTTAGTTTTCGCGACTGAGTACGCGTTGTTGATACTGAAACTAACAGGCTTCATAGCAGTAGCAGGAGTTTTCGGTATTCTTGCTTGGATTGGCTACACACTAGCTACGACACCTCCCCCCAAACCCATAGAAGAGATTGAGAAAGAGATAGAAGCTGAGCTAAAGAAATTAGAGAGTGAGGTTACTGAGAAGGGAGTAACTAGCACAGAGAGATCTGAAGAGAAGTCTTGACCGATTATTTCTAAATAAAGCAATCTCTTACGAAGGAGGTTTATTGATTAGAGCTTCTTAAGCGTCTCTCTTAATTCATCGAGACAAACTTTTATCTCGTTGATCTTGTGTATTGTCCTCATTTCTATTCTTTTGGTGTAGATGGACATTATCGCCATTAACAGTGACTGGAAGCCTGCTAGCGTGAGTAGTATTGCTACTAACCCCTTAAGGTAGTAGTTAATTCCCGTAAAGAAGTAATGGTAGGCAACGTAAGCTCCTAAAGTAATGCCTGGTAGTAGGAGGACGGCACCTAACAGGAATATCAGATAACTAGGGTTATACCTCCAAGTTAACCTAATTAAGTCCCAAGTTATTTTAAATCCGTGTGATATCCCTAGTTTTTTAATTCCTTTTCTCTTCCTATACTCGATGGGGACCTCAGACACTCTGCCTGTCATGTTAGCGACGTGAGAGAATATCTCGACTTCTATGCTGAAATTTTTCGCTTCATAGAAAATTTCTTTCAAGATGTTTGACCTGACTACGTACATGCCTGTCAAGACGTCAGAGACTCTTGTGCCGTAAAGAATGTTGACAAATCTCGTTATAATCTTGTTCCCGAACCTGAAGATAGGGTTCATAGCGCCTTTCTCAACGTATTTTCTGTAACCCAAGACTAGGTCGTAGCCTTCACGGATCTTGTTGAGTAGGTCGGGCACGCGCGTAGCTGGGTATGTGTAGTCGCCGTCCATTATTAAGGTGTAGGTTGTTTTAACGAACTTAGAACCGGTTTTGATAGCGTCTGCCTTACCAAAACCCTCCTGTAAGACTACCCTGACACCTTTGCTCTCAGCTATTTCACGTGTTCCATCATCGCTAAAACCATCAACTACTAGTATCTTATCTGGTGGAATACCTATTGAGAGTAACTCATCTAGTACCAGACCTATGCCCTCAGCTTCCTTAAGAGTTGGTATGATTATTGTTAAGTCATCGTACGTAGTCTCATACACCAAAAATAATAATAATGAATTCCAGTAATAAATTTAGGTAGTGTGGATGCTCTCCTCAAGAGTTTTGTTGTTATTGACTCTACTCACTCTCATTTTATTACTGGGTTTTATCTCGTCATCAGTTATAGCGGTACGTGAGGACTCCTACAAGAAATTTCTGAACGTATATAGTGGAACCGTGAATTTAGTGTTAAGGAGTATTGACGTGAGTCAGTACGTCACGTCCTTAAATGAGGCTCAGCAACTCCTTAAATTGAGTGTGTTTTGGGAAGTCGTAGAGTTAATGAGCAGGGTCAAGTCTGGCTTAAGTCTCGAGCAAGGATGAGATCATGAAGAGGTGGCACGAGCTTACTGTCTTACTATATTCTCTTTTTAGAAAGAGGCTAGCCATGATTGTTTTGCTAGCTATATTACCACCAACACTCATTCTCATCTCATTTTCACTCTCTATTAACGTTATCGAGACGTATTCAGAGAGATTACTAGAATACGCTAGCAATACTGCAATAACTATTAGTGAAAAAACAGATTCACTAAGTTGTTGTCTCTCGATAAGGTACGGCCTAATGACTATAGTCTCACGTGACGCCTCGCTACGAGCACAGGTTATCATGGTAGATGATGTAGTGAAGTTGAAGAACCTTACAAACATTAATTTGAGAATTGCTGGGAGTGGTTGCGAGCATGTGAGGGTTTCTGTAAGTCCTGTATTGATTGAAGTACTGAATATCTCTCTAGGAGAACCTATTAAAGTATGTGCTGATAATGAGTGTTTCGTTGCTTGCGTAGCGTATTATCACGATAAGAGGCTAAAAAACTACTTAATAATTGAAGGCATAAACGAAAGCACGAGACTCAACGAAGGTTTCTTATGTGTACGTGACGCAAGAGAAGTCGACAAATCTCTCATAAGGTCTCTAATTAATGAGCTAACAGAGTTTTCTAAAAATTTTGTCTTGATAGTGCTCTCGACTTACGTGCCCGTACTTTACTTAGCAGACGTTAAACTACTTGAGGAATTAAGTAAAGAGTTGAAAATCCTGAGTACTCAGGGCGTGAGCGTATCTGACTTGCGCTTAGTCTTCGCATTGTCTACTTCGTTAATTACTGGGCTCGTAACCATATACTCTACTGCGTTAGGCTATCTAGTAGTAAGTGCTGGAGTTGCTATACTAAGAGTTTTCGGTAACCAAATAATACCTACGCCAGAACTGCGTGTAGAGCACGTCACACTAGCGATTATCGCTACTCTCTTAAACTTTCTGATAAGTTACTTAGTTTTCAGAGGTGGTCGCCGTGTTATTAGCTAGTTTTAAAACTACTGTTAAGTCTCTCTCGCTAATCACTCACTTGAGTCTTGTGGTCTTGCTAGCTCTACTAGCGTTAGTTTCTTTGAGTATCTTAGGTCTTTTTACATCTTTGTATAATTTCTACGATAACCTGCTCTTAATCAACGGTGACGGCTTAGTTATCTCCAGTTACGCTGTGTCGCCATTAACTTCCGTAGTTAGTGAGAAATACGTCAAGGACTTAATAAGTGGTGTTGAGGGGGTTAAGGTAGAGCCTCTAGTATTTTCTCTCGTGCACGTCAAAAACAAGATAGTAGTCGTTAGAGGAGTTGAAAAGACAGTATTTTCTAGTTTTTATCATGGCTTAGAAGACAGTGCTTACTGTGTTCTCGTGGGTGAGGGTTTGGCTAAGGAATTAAATCTTAGTGAAGGAGATACACTCGTGTTATACTCGCCTTTTGTTAAAGAGCCTGTCATCGCATCTGTTTGTAGTGTTAAGTACTTACCCTCACTCCTAAACTACGAGATTATAGCAGATATTGAGTTTTCTAGAACTATTAGAGGGTTAGGTAGTGATTATTACTCAGTCGTGATTTTGCGGGCAGATAACTTAAGTGTCTTAAGCGGTATAAGCATGAAGATGGGTCTTAGTTCTGAGGACATAACACTTCTTAGAAAGGCTTTGTTAGTCTTATCGCAGCAAGGTGGTGTCTTAGCTTACGAGTTACGTAGCGAGATTCCTGAAGTATACGTAGCTAAGCTAGGTATACACAAAGACCTAATCTTCACACTATCTTACACTGTCGCGGCTTTAGTAATAATTAGTGACTTGCTTATCGGCGAGCATATCTTTAGGTTGGTTAGAGGGTGTATTGAGATACTTAGATTTTTGGGAGTTTCTAAGAAGAGAATCTTCATTACTCTGGTTATACAGACTCTCGCTTACGTCGCGGCGGCAGTCTTTATCGCTATCACGTTACTTCACTGTCTTAGTAGTTTGATTAGGTTAGAAGTACTTAGTCATTATGTGGGTCCGCAGATATCCTTCTCACGCGATTCTTTGTTTGTGTTCTCTTCTAAGACTTTCTTGTTGCTTGCAGGTATCTTGTGGGGGTTCGTGAGGTATGAAAAGTAAATTTCTGTTTGCGACTATTCTAGTCGCGCTCTTGATTAGGCTAATCCCAACCTTAACGACTAATCAGCCTTTCTCAACAGATACTTGGCCTCTAATAAGGCTAAGTAGGGTTCTTCTAGCAAATCCTGAGTATAAGATATGGGACGACTCCCTACTAGGTGGGTACCATAATAGGTGGCCTGCAGTAATTCTTGAGAGTACTTTGTTCGCCACACTCACTGGCTTAGAGCCGGCTTACTTCTTCAGATTTGTGGGAGTCATCATTACTCAAACTTCTATGTTAGTCACTACTTACGCCTTAATCAGGAGGTATAGGGGGGCCTGCACTGCTCTACTGAGTACCTTAACTCTCACTTCTCTACCCTCGCTAGTTATTTTTACATCAACTACACTGAAGGAGGTTTACGCTTACCCCCTAGCCTTACTGTATGTTCTGACAATTACTGAGGGTTCTTTAAACACTTTAGTATTGACTCTTTTAATAGCAATCTCGTTAGTAGCTTCACACCCGCTGACTCCTCTGATGATGATTGCATTCTTAAGTAGCTACTTATTCGTGTCGTGGGTAAAGCGTTTAGAAAATCCGTTTTACTCAGCGGATTTCAGGAAATACTTGCTTGCGTTTTTGTTACTTAGCATTACCTACACTATTTACACAGCGTTTTACGGGTGGGAAGGACTAATATTTAAGTTTGGTTTAAGGGATTTCACGGCTTTGTTCATTGTAGGAGTTGCAGTGTATGGTTGGTATGTGTTAGTGGGGAGAGATTTTATTAAATCTTTACTGATTCTTATTCCGGGAATCACGACAATCTTGGCGTCGAACTATAGGTTTCTAGAGTCTTCCCTCATGCTACTATATGTGGTCCCCTTCATAGTTCTGCTCCTCTTCTATATGTGGGGGAGAAGTGGTGAGAGTGGTGAGGCCGTAGTAGCGCCTATACTCCTCCCTATATTAGTAGGGGTTCAATACGTCGTTATAGTGTCGCCACTTCTTATGGTTATATTGCATAGACTACTCAACTACTTATTTTTTGCTGTAGTCGCGATTACAGCATCTCTAAACATACGTCACGAGAGAACTAGGAGGTACGCAGTAGCTGCACTCACCATCTCTTTAGTTATCACGGCGTTAATATTAGCTAACTTAACGTTCTACGGCGACTCGCTCGCCCATTACTGGAGGTATGGAGATCGTGAAGTAATTGGAGTAAGTAACTTAGTTAAGTACGTGAGTAGCGAGAAAGTATGTGGTGACGTTAAGATAAAGTACTTAATCAATGATGTTGTTTCGGTAGACCTCCTCTGCGGTCTCAGACTTCACGAGAGTGATTCCGGGTACCCCACTATACTCTACTCTGATAATTTCAGGTTTGGCTATGTTTTATCCCCTGTTGACACCCACTCACTTCGAGAGTTAAGTACTCTCAATTCTATTAAGAACGTTATTTACAGCAACGGAGTCATTTACGTGATGAGGTGATATTAATTGGACTTACTGCTTGAGTTGAGAGATGTTAGTAAAGTAGTAGGTAATGAGTTTGTTCTGGCAGGCGTATCTCTTAGTTTGAGACGTGGTGAAGTTTTAGTAGTTAGGGGGAGGAGTGGTGTCGGCAAAACAACGTTAGCTAAGATAGCGTCATTACTGCTAACGCCTGATAAAGGCTTCGTGAAATTCATGAGTAACGACTTAAGTAACTCAAGTGATAATCTTAAGTCACTTCTAAGACTTAAGTACATCGGTTACGTCGACCAAGAGTACGCTCTCCTACCAAGACTTACTGTCTACGAAAACGTTGAATTACCTCTAGCCTTACTCGGGACCCCGAAAATAGAGAGACGAGGTAGAGTTAATGAAGTTCTTAATCAAGTTGGTTTAGGAGGGCTAGAGAATAGGTATCCTGCTGAGTTAAGTGGCGGTGAGAGACAGAGGGTAGCTATAGCTAGAGCATTAGTCAAGAAACCTAGGCTACTAGTTGCTGACGAGCCATTCTCAAACCTAGACGAGATTACTACGTCTAATATAGTACGTCTATTTAAGACTCTAGTTTCAGAGACAGAAGCCGCGATACTAATAACCACTACAGACCTAAATACTGATTACGGAATAGGTACTAGTAAGTTCTTAATACATGGTAAACTCATTTAAAGAGTTCACAAAACGCGAAGACCGCGTCACGCACCAAACTTATTCTAGCGTCTGTAATACCTAAATAACTTAAAGTATTGAGTGATGTGCATAATCTAGTTAATGAATGCGGACAACCACTACAGCGCGCTATCTAGTCACTCGCAAGAAAACACAATACTCAAGAGCAGAGAAGGTCGTGGTAGCTAGGAATAGAGCAAGTTTATGAGTAACTCTAAACACTACTTACTTCCGCACCTCAAAACATCACGAAATAAAAGTTCTGTGAAGTATTCTCGCATATCTCGATAGAGTTAACACTCAATAATTTATGTCTGTGAGTGGTTTCGGTGAGGACTAATACTTGCACGAAGCTCTAAGGACGCTAGACCTAAGATAATAGCTTTCATACTAACGTATAAGGAGAAACCATTAAGAGTCTTATCATGTCTAGCTTTTCAGACTATGAAGCCAGATAAGGTGGTAATTGTTGCTGCGATGAAGGAAGCTTGCTTAAGTGATTATGTGAACTTAGGACCAATAGACTGCCTAGTAGTAAAGCCAGACACCTCACTATCCGTTGGCGAGAGGGTTGGGATCGCTCTCACGGTAGCTTTAAGAAGGTACGCTGTAGGTAACTATGACTACTTCCTCAAACTAGACGATGACGTTATGTTCGGTCCTAAATTCGTAGAAACTAACGTTAGAAGCCATTACGACTTGATGGGACGTGGCGCGGCTATGGTGATCAACGCCAGGAAATATGTTCAGTTATTTAACCATAAGTGGCCCGTGTGTCCGGCTGACGACACCTACGTCATCTACAGGTCAGTCGCGAGTGGTCTTAGAGTGCTTGAGTGGAGGTGGGTTGAGAAAGCTTTTCTGCTTAAGGAACCCGCATATAGTGCGCGTAGACGTTTTCTGTTAGGAGTAGAACTATATAAGTTCGGAGTACCGCTTGCTTACGTGGTCCTCAGCTCGTTGAAGAGCGTAGTTAAGAGCGGGGTTCTCTCTCATTTAATTACTGTTTATGGTTATGTAGTAGCGCTAATTGTTAGGAGAACTAAGTATGAGTTTAGCGACTTTGTGCGAGACTATCATAAGAAGAAGCTAACATACAAGGTCCTAGAATTTATTCGCAAGTAAGCTTTAGTTATGAGGAAGTGACGTTAGAAGTATTTTTATAAGGCTTATTGAATAAGATAACATGAGGTGTAATCTTGAAAAGAGTCTTAACCCTAAGACTCGTATCTATACTCGTGGTTGTCTTGATACTAGCTCCAGTAGCTTCAGTAGTCACGCAATCAACTGCTTCAAGCTCCTTAAGTAATTCAGGCTCTTCAAGCGAGTTAGCTTATGTTAGTCCCGCACTATACGATAGTAACTTCTGGAAATATGGTGCGTATGTTGAGGACCAAGCCTACTTATCATTCGAGAATCCGATAGATGAGGACGCGGGGTTCAGCGTAATCAATAATGTTGAGGTAGGAAGGGTCATAGTAGTTCTTGAGAAAACCATGACTCCTACGAGCTTAAGAGGTAAGGTAAGAGGTTTGTTAGGGATTCTTCCAACACACTTGTATAACGTGGTCTTTGCCCTAATATCAAAGAGTGATTTAGAGGAACTCGCTAGCACTAAGGGGGTCCTAGCAATACTACCCGATATAAGGATTGACGCGCTCATAAACAAAGAAATGGAGTCTCTTAAGGATGTGGAGGGAGCTATCCAGGAACTAAATAACGTCTACCAAGCTGCCGCGGAGGGTAGCTACCACTATACACTCAACATAACTAGGTCTATAGATGTGTGGTTAAACTACAACATTATGGGCGAAGACGTAAAGCTAGCTATAATTGACACAGGAGTTGATTACGGGTCACCCGGGTTAGGGCTGGACGCAATAGCTAGAGACGAATACGGATACCCACTAATATTTGACGCTAGCAGTCTAGGACTAGTTTTAACGCCTGTTGAGGCCGTGGATACCGAAGATGGTTATATATACGTAGACCCCAGCCAACTATACGTATTCCAGCCACCCTACTACGTGTGGAAGTGGACTGACCAGCTGTATGTTAGAGTATCTGGTTGTAGGCCTTCTCCTCCTTATACTTATACTGCCTGGGTTCCGTTCCCAGAAGACAATAAGTGGTATGTTGGGAACATACCTAGGTACGGCGTCACTAAATTCGGCTTGTTATTCCAGTACATGACTGCAAGTGTTGGCGGTACCTCAACGACGATCTGGTATACTATCCCGATAATATTAGTTGACAGTGATGGGGATGGATTCTACGACACTTTATACGCTGACACGTCTACAGCACTTTACTTACTAGGAGTGGCTTTATCCCCATCGCCCTGTAGCGTCACTATACCTGGTGTTCCAACATCACCAGATTTCTCGTTTGCTGATGAGGTGCCAGCATATTACGGTAATGAGGTCATAGCTAAAGACCTTAACGGTGATAACATCACTGATTACTCTGTCGGAACGCTGGCAGGGTATGTGTACGACGCAGCCTTCACGATATTACTTAAGAAGATTGGGTGGTTAGACGCGAATGTACTGCCTCTGGACCCACTGTATGGTTATCAAACCACTAGCGTAGTGAACTTATATGATGTGTGGGAGTATGAGCCAGTGTCAATGATATGGCCGGGTCTAGACCCCTACGGAGATTACGTTGTTATAGAGTATGACTATAATAGTCACGGTACCTTCTGTGCTAACACTGCTGCCGGGAGAGACTACTACGCTCAGACAGGATATGGAGTTAGAAGCATTGCAGGACAAGCACCAAAAACAAAGATAGCGGTTGCACCCGCCTTATATTACGGTACTGTGGCTACCTCAATATACTTCTTCAGCGGGTTTGATCTAGTAACGCCGTACGGTGATGGTTCTGTTTATGTGTGGCCGACACTACTTACTAACCCGTGGATAGCTTTTGAGGGCTGGAACTGGAGTTGGAATTACTTTGGTGAACATCAAGTAGACATAACGAGCAACTCATACGGCGTTAGTGGGTGGGCGCTTTGGGGCTGGGCTTCGGGTATGGATCCCTCTAGCGCAATATTTGACTACACCACCTTGAGGTCAGGGACTGCCCACTTCGTCGCTGTAGGTAATGGTGGTCCTGGATGGGGCACTATAGCGTCACCCGCTTCTTCAACGCTAGCTATTGGTGTGGGCGCTGCTACAGAGTTTACCTACAGACCACTTTACGGTTATTACTGGCCTGGCTCTAGTAGGCAGGTCGTAAGCTGGAGTAACAGAGGTCCTACTGAGTTAGGCGTGACCAAACCAGACGTAGTAGCCGTTGGCGCTTTCGCGTGGAGCATAGGGAGAACGTGGGAGGCACTAGGTTCAAGAACACTAAATGGTGTTTTAGTGCATGGGCTATTTAGTGGCACTAGCCAAGCTACTCCGATGGCTGCTGGAGTAGGCGCTTTAGTCGTGTCAGCTTATAAGAGTCTGGGAGGCTCCAGGATGCCGCCCTACCTACTCAAGACTGTGTTGATGAATACTGCTCAAGACATGGGATTTGACGAACTATCTCAAGGTGCTGGATTCGTAGACGCGTATAAGGCTGTCACAGCCGTCATAGATCCAAACTTCCCGAAAGTATATTCTCCAAACATCTTGAGCGACTTAATCTCAGAGATGGGTGAAACTCACAAGTCCTTCACTTACGGAGGAGCACTTGATGGCGTTTGGTACGAACCTAAGATATTCGTGCCTTCAGTTAAGTCAGGCTCCAGAGTTATGAGACAGTTAATAATCGAGGGCACAGGTAGTTATAAGATTTACCCGGTCAGACTACAGAGTGTCGGTTCTGTAGGGCTATGCGATATCACTTTAAGAATTATCGAGCCAGCAACGATAACCTCCTGTACTGGTGAAGACATATCGTTTAATGTTGATGCAGCAACACGTTACGGACACTTAGTCATAGATATGGAGGCTCTCAAGCAGTACGACTTCTTCGAGATTGAAGTAGTGTTCCCGTTTGAGTATTTCGAGAGTGGTGGTAGGACAGGAGCCTATAACGTAAGGATACCGACTACAGTTTTAGAGCTTGCTTACTGGATTGACGTGGGAGGAGATAATGTCTTCTCATGGTCCGAGACTGCCAGGATGTATTACGACATCAGGAGAGCTAATGCTGTGAGGATTCAAGCAGGTGATTTAGAGAGGCAGATCGAGGAGATAGAGAATCTAGTTATGGCTTATATGGGTGTTAACCCAACCCAACTCCCGAGGTACCTTGTCGTAAGAGTTGGTGTGTCGGGCGCTACCTTCAGAGGTAGCCTGCCAATTAAGGCTAGAGTCGTAGGTTATAAGTATGTCTCATGGAGTGACGTGACAGTCATACCTTCAAGGTTTACTAGTTCGGGTTCTGTAAGAGCTAACGTCATCGTTAGGGGTCCTGCGAGACCAGGATTCTACAGTGGTTACATAGTTGTTGAAGAAACTACACGTAGTCATAAGTCTTTAGTGCCTGTCTCGTTCTTTGTGCCAATAGAGCTCAGAACACCGTCTAGGTATGTGTTATCTCCTTACACCGAAACGAGACAATACAGGAACACGTACCTCAGAGGCGCCTTCGACTACACTTGGAGGTATGAGTCGGGTGACTGGAGGGTCTTCAAGGTTTACATACCACCTACGTTTAAGAGTTTATGGGCTCTAGGACTTAAGGTCACGTGGCCTACGCACGACAAGCCAGCATACGCTAGCAACTTAGACGTGCACTTATATGGTCCATACACGTACTACATGGTTGAGGAGGAAACAAACCTTGTGCGTCAGTATAAAGTGTCTGGGGCTCAGTTAGCAGCTGAGCTCAGCAGAGACCCAAGTGGAGGTGGTAGCTACAACCCAACAAGATTCTGGGACTCTGTAGGTCCTGGCGAATCACTAATTATATCTCCAATAATGTCTACAGGCACTTACAGAGTAGTTATCAGGAATATTCAGTTTAGTGGTATGAGTTATGAAGAACCCTTCACTCTAGAGTTGATACCGATGACTCTCAGCGTTAAGTATAGCTATACAGCATCGACGAGAACTGGAGTAGCTGAAGTAACCATAACTGGGGTGAGTGAGTTATTCCCTGCGGGAGTCGCTGTAGTCGGTGACGGGATAGTCAGACCGTTAAGCGAGAGTATGTATTATTACATCTCAAATCTTACGGAATATGGAATAACCATGACGATTAGCTCGCCCGTAATTAGTGACAACACCTATAAATTCAACGTAACTATGAGTTTCTCGCCTGGCGTGAGTAGAGGACACTATATTATACCCTTAGACGCTACTATGTCATTCCCAGTAACTACTGTAGGTTGGATCAGTGCAGGCACTCCTACAGTATACTTCAGTTGGTATGAAGTACCTGTATACCTGAAATTTACTTTAAGCTATAACAGAATAATAGGGTAATTTTAAATCTATAAAGCTTTTTTATTTTTGTTCATATAATTATTTGTGGTGTGTCTCATGAATAAGATAAAGTCTCTAGCCTTACTTATGACTTTAATTATATCACTACCACAATTAGGTGTCTTAGTATACGCTCAGGTAATTCCTGAATTGTACGTTAGTCCTAGTAGTGGGTACGGGATAGATGAAGAGCCTGTGATTGTTAGTGGGTGTTACTTTAGGCCTAACTCCTTAATAAGCAAGATAAGCCTGTATAACACAGTCACGGGGCAGACATACGAATTCTTAGTGAATGAGCCTACAGACGAGTCAGGCTGTTTTGGCCCCATAGACCTGAAAACGTATTTAATGACTAACATGAGTTACGGCACGTACTACGTGATAGTCTATGAGACGCCGGTTGAGCAACCAGAACCTTTCGTGGTAACTGATACTGTAGCATTCAACGAGTCCAGCTCGTTAATTGTAGACGCGTCAGTTCTTGGGACACCAGCAACTATAACAGCAGAATTCTATGTGGAGGGGTTCTTCGGCTTTAACGGCCACACTTACGCGTATTCTAGTGACGTCACCACCACCATAGGAGTTTTATTTACTGGGGAAGACGAAAAGGCTTACAGACTTAATGCGTGGAGAGTTGATGTCACTCGAGTGGATAGTCCTGTTATGTTCCAGCTAATTGATATGGAAACGAATTCTGTAGTTTTCAGTGAAGAAGTTGTTCCTGAAGAAGTGGATGGGGTGTTCGTAGCTACACTTACCTTCGATTTAGGCGGTAGGTTAAGAGAAGACTTACCTAATAATATGGCCTTATTTACTAGTGCTGAAGACTTCATAAGACTCGACCTATATTATGGTGGTAGACACGTGGAGGTTCTGTATGCGTTGCTCAGTATAACGTACTACAATGAAGAGACAGATACTTACTGGGAATACCTCTATGAGTATCCAGGCAATCTGTTAGTAGATCCGGAGACAGGTATAGTGTATGTTGAGCAGTATTTAGGTATAGACGCAGACATAGAGTGGTCCTCAATATTCGAGTGGGATGCTATAAGTGAGGACGTAATCTTCGTAGTTTACGCAACCTATCTGAGTAGAACCCTCTACTTCTTGGAAGACCTATATACGGTTACCCCACTCCTTTACATTAACGACATGCCTGCAGAGAACGGGGAAACATATGATTTCGGTGTATTGACTGCAGGACATACATTCGAACTAACTATCTACGGTTCTGCACCATACTCGCCCGTCACCGTAATAGTTGACGGCACCTTAACCTTATATAACGGCTTAACAGGAAAAGACGGTAACTCGTCATTCACGATTCAAGTCCCGTACCTAATGCCCGGCGAAGAACATCTAATAACTATTGAGTTTCAGTATGATACTAACGTATACAGAGTCTACGTAATCTATACTCAGTATTGGTACGCGTATTACCAGATACTCAATCCAGTCACGGGCGAGTACTTGCCCGTAAATAAGGCTTCAGCATCTTATTATAATGAAACATTAATAGCGTATCTTGACGGCGAGCCTTTTGACTATTTAGGAGACGTTATTGAAGTATATGCTGAGGGCTTGTTACCAGGCGCTGACGTAGTTCTTAAACTTGACGGATACTCAGATTTCGGTGTATGTTCTGGGAGAGCTAGTGAGAACGGAGTGTTAAGCCTGGTCTGCACTATACCATCAGTGCCGAGAGATAACTATGTTGTTAAGCTTGCAGTAACTGATGACATAGAAGTAAGTATACCTTGGTTTGACGGCTCAGAATATGTTTACGAGCCACTGGAGATTTACCCGAAGATACTGGTACTCAGGGTAAGCTCTGATGAAATTCCGGTAGTAGTTGGTAACACCGTGGTCAGAGTAGTTGGTACAGGTTTCCCCGCCTACCTCAGTGGCTTCTTAGTATTGCTTAACGGGACAGACGCGCTAGTTTCAGTAAACCTGCACACGGGGATTTGGTGGGGAACTAACAAGTACGGCATACTCGTTAATGTCTTGGGAGCTACTCCAGGTCTCACAATACCAGTTCTAGAACCAGGAGTTTATGAGTTAAGGTTGGCAGGAAATGATGTAGTATCAGAGCCTGGTTATGTCTTTATAGTGAATGAGTTAAACAATGTAGCTACTAAGGAGGATATAAACAACCTCATAAGTAATACTACCGACTTAGTGAATGGGTTGAGGGAAGATATATATAATGTTAGGGACAGCCTCGCTACACAGTTAGCAGGTATTGAGGCGCAGTTGATGAGTATTGAAACGTCTCTAGCTAGCGTTCAAGACATACTTACCTCAATATATTCTGAGATGGTCACCAAGGAAGATTTAATGACAGCCTTAAATACTGTCTTGTCAGAGATAAACTCTTCTAAGATGGAGTTGCTGACTACATTGCTAGAACAGTTCTCGTTAATTTCCAGCAGTATTGATGGTCTCTACGTAAGACTTGACGAGATTGAGGCAGTAATTTATGATGTGTCAGACAATATTATCAATGAGTTACTGATACTTCAGGAAGGACTTAATGAAACACTACAAAAACTGGATATCATACTAGAGGATATGGTGACAATGGAGGACTTAGCTGCCGTCTACGAAGGACTCTCAACCCTGATAGAGTCTGTTCATGACTCGATAATTACCAGAGTAAACGAGCTTGAGTCAAACATTATTAACAGGATAGGTGAAGCCGAGAGTAACCTAATTGCTGGCATGGAGACTTTGAGAAGTGACGTGTTAGAAGCGATATCAGGAGTTAATTACACGATAGTTTCAAAGATAGAGTCTGTTCATGACTCGATAATTAGCAGAGTAAACGAGCTTGAGTCAAGTCTGACTAATGAAATGAGCCTGTTACGTGGTGAGATCTCGTCGAGTACTGCGGAACTCGCTGGACTAGTAAATGAGTCTACTAGCATGGTTATGAATAAGCTTAATGAGTTAACTACTAAAAACGACTTACTGAATGCTGTTGAAGACTTGAGTACTAGGATTGACGGGGTAGAATCTAATATTCTTGATAAGGTGGACTCGTTAGGCAACATGTTGCTGGACGTTAATACTACGTTATCAGAGTCTATTTCCGTAGTAGAGAGCAGGATAGTTAGTGTTGAAGATAAGATTACAGAGCTTGAGAAATCTGTTAGTGAGTTAAGTGAGATTATTTCAGGTATTGGAGTGGATTTAGCCGGCGTTAACGAGAACTTAAGCAGTAAGATTGACGAGCTTGAGAGTAGCATCTCAGAGAAAATAACTCAAGCTAAGAATGAGGTTAAGACAAGTTTTAGCGATAGCTTAGCCATTGTTGAAGAGAGAGTTGAAGGTGCTACGGGAGTAGCTAGCAACGCGTTCATGTTTAGTTTGCTGTCGGCAGTCTTCGCCATTATCGCTACAGTAGTAGCTATAGTGATACTCGTTCAGCTCAGGAGATTTTAAAGATAACAAAATTGTTTTTGTTTATTGAAACTTAAAAACAATTAATTATTCCTTGGTAGTAATAAGTTAGGTGAGTGTGTCTGGAGAAAGAAGTATTAATTAGATTTACGTTTAAAGACTTCATGTGGGTCGCTTCCCTAGCAATTTTACTGGGGGTATCTCTCTACGTAATCTACGTTGATTACAACACAACATATACTTGGGTTTACCCATTAGATAAAGCTAGGCTAGCGGGTGAGTGGTATCCGAAGTCAACAGTGGGTGTTGGGATAATTGATTTAAGAGGTAATATGACTCTCTTGACTGTGTATAGGGGATTCTCTACGTCAGTGATACTTGACGAGTACTCTTCCGGCTATGCCTTAATTGTTGCGCGAGGCTTCAATCTCTATGTGTTAACTCTCACGATATTCTCAGTAGTTTTTTACGTTTTGATTTCCCGACTACTGAAGAAAAAGGCTGGCTTGTTGTGTACCTTGCTTTTGTTAGTATTCTTCTTTGTTGTGCTCGCTTCAGTAGCTTCTCTCATACCATACGTTAGTGCAGGTAGTGGGTTAGGGTATGTGTACAGGTCTTCCAAGATAGTTAGAGAGCTTAACTCACTAAATTTCACGAGTCTTAAAGAGCCGTTTTTGAACGTGTTAGGTTACGCGTACTTATTCAGAGATAGCTTTGAGGGAGTTACTCTAGTCAATACCAAACTTGAAGTTAAGAACTCGCTAGCTCTAATGGTTCTAAACAGGTCTGGAGTTCCTGAAGTAACATACAATACAGCTTTTTACGAGGTTGCTGGCAAGCAATTACTGATATACTTGTTCTCGTCATCACCTAACCCCACAGGAAGTTTTACTTACGTAAAGATAGAGTTCATGCCCAGAAGCACATACCCTCAAACTATACTATTTGCAGTTCCTCTAATACTCAGTTTGACGACCTTGATACTAGGGTTAGTAAGCGTGTTTGTAACGAGACGTTTACGTTCCCTACGCTAGAGACCTTGGTTACAAAAAGTTTTCTGTTGAAAGCTGGTCTTAGCTACTGACGTAGATATTAGGGTATTTCCTTGACAAAACGAGACGTAATGATGTAGCCTGTGTGAGTCACACCAATTGACTTAGGTCTGAGAGCTTCTTGATTTGCTTGATATTCTCTGAGCATCAACTCTGTCACACTGATGTTGATAAGTTTTTTAGATTCTTTCATGTAGTTCAGCGTTCTTAATACTTGATTTACTGTAGGGACGAAAATTACTACGCTACCTGAGGGCTTTAGAGAGCTTTGTAGGTGAGGGAAGACGTCCCAGGGGTTGGGCATGTCAAGGAATAGAGCGTCTAAATCACGCTCATCAATTCCTTGAGTAATGTCTTTATTCTTTATTGTTACTCTGTTAGAGAGTCCCGCAATCTCTAGATTTCTTAAAGCGACCTCAATATATTCTTTGTTGATTTCGTAACCGTACACATGACCACTAGAGCCTACTGCCCAAGCCAAGACAGCCGTTAAGAAGCCCGTGCCCACCCCCGCCTCAGCAACTCTAGAACCCTCTCCAATACCTGACTGCATCACTATGTAGGCTAAGTCTTTAGGATATATCACTTGTGTGACTCTCTTGAAAGACTTAAACATAAGGTCTACTAACGTCGGCTTCAAGACATACGCCGTGACACCAGTGCTTAACCTAACCTTAGACCCCCACTCAAGACCTACCAAATCATCGAGGTTCAGATATCCCCTATCAGTATGTAGAGTCTTGCCCTTAACTACCCTAACGACTTTAGACCTCTTCTCATCCACGTATATTAACACCAAATCTCCTATATTGATCAACCTAAACCCTCAAACTAAATAATCAAGTAATTCTTAAGCTATTAGCTTTTTGTCAGATCCGGTGTCACTCGTCACGAGTCCGAAATACCTGCCCTCATCATCTAATTAATTATTTCTTTAAACTCATTATTTATTTCTACTTAGTAGTCAGCGACTCAAGTATCCAGTTAAGGTATTCGGGGTTTCCCGTGTTTATCTCTAGTCCTATCACTTCAGGTACTCTATACGGGTGATTACTCCTCACGAAGCTTATTAGCTCTTGTGCTTTGCTGGACTCGGTCTTGATTATCAGTAATGACTCAGTGTCTTCACTGACTTTACCCTCCCACCAATAAGTGGACTTAATTCCGTTGATCAAGTTAACGCAGGCAGCAAGTTTTTCCTCGACTAACTTCCTAGCAAGCTCTCTCATGTGGTCCTCAGGTCCTGTCACAAAGAATAGTAGGTACTTGCGAGAACCGCCTGTAGCCATCTTTATTAACCCTCCTCAAGCACTGCTAGCGCGGCCATAACCTTTGAGTCCTCAATCATGTTGTCTATTTTGGAGTATTCGTTAGGTTGATGCGCGGTTTCGTCTATGGTAGACCACACTACGGCTGGGATACCTAGCTTCCTGAAGTACGCGGCGAAGGTTCCACCACCTATGCCACCAATCTTAGGTTCTTTTCCTCTTAATTCTTTAACAGCTCTTACGAGCAACTTAACTATTAGGCTGTCAGGCGGTGTAGGAGGCGGTGCGTCAAGCCTCTCCACCACCTCAACCTTAATCACTGGAAGTTTCTCGCTACCTACTAGTCTGTAGTGCTTGCCTTCAAGCTCTTTTGCTATGTCTTCTGCATCACGCAGAACGTTGTCGAGGCTATAATTGGGGAGTACTCTACAGTCAAAAACCACCTCGCACTCACCAGGTATTATGTTTGGTGCGTTGCTAGTACTCCTCCACAACGTCGGTTCAAACGTGCTTACTGGTGGCTCGTATAGGTCGTCTCTTAAGGAGTATTTCTCGTGAAATACTCTACTTAATACATTCACGTACTCAGATAACACGTTGTTGGGGTTGAAGCCTAAATGCGGCATGCTCGCGTGAACCTGCTTTCCTCTAACTCTGACTCTAAACCACAAAATGCTTTTTTCTGCAACTTCTATGAAGGTGCCCTCGCTATTTCCTGCGTCAGGAACTAACACTAAGTCGTCTCTTCTGAAGAGATCTGGACGTTTATTAACTAGCCAGCCCAGCCCGTACCTGCTCCCGGTCTCCTCGTCACTTACGAAAGCCAGCACTACGGTTCTCTTGGGTCTGATCCCCAAGCTCATTAAAGCTTTGACAGCGTATAGTGACGCGACCATACTCTGACCGTTGTCTTCACTACCTCTACCGTAGACTCTCTCTTCCTTAACTAGGGGCTTGAAAGGTTCCGTAACAGTCCACTGGCTGAGGTCGCCTGGCGGCACCACATCCAGGTGGGTAAGTATCCAGAGTCTTGGAGATTCACGACCTGCTTCCCCGTAATAATATGCTAGAATATTAGGTCTGACACCACCCTTAGCTCTCTGGTCTGGCACATCAACGCGCTCGATCTTATCGAAAGACCAATCACGGATTATTTCTTGGAGTCTTAAGGCCTTGTCAAGCTCGCCCTCGCCGCCGTTATCAGGGCCTATAGCAGGTACTTCAATAAGCTTCATTAACGTGCTAACCATCTCATCTTTGAAAGACTCAACAACTCTCGCGAGCTCTTTAACAGAGACCATATAAACTACCCTCAATAATCTTAGCCTTAATCACTTAATAAGGTATTCGCTACGTATTGATTGACGTCGTTGGGTGAGAGTGTGAGAGACTGGAAAGCCTGGATCTTCACACTAGGTACAGAAGTAGTTAGTGGTAGGGTAGTAAACACTAACGCAGCGTATCTTGGTAGGAGACTCACGTTGCTAGGCTTCAACGTGTTAGGTATTGTGTCGTTAATTGATGACGTGAAGCTCATATCAGAACTAATATCTTACGTTCTAGCTAGCAAACCAGACTTGCTAGTGACTACTGGCGGTCTAGGACCCACATACGATGACGTAACACTAGAAGCGCTAGCTAAGGCCTTAAAAGTTGAGTTACGTCTTAACGAAGAAGCCTTGAAAATCATTAAAGAAAAATACGATGTCTTGAAGTTGCCCTTAACTCCTGAGAGAATTAAGATGGCTTACATGCCTGAAGGTAGTGAGATAATACCTAATGAGGTTGGGACAGCTCCTGGTTGCATAGTGAAGCACGAGGAAACACTAATTATTTCATTACCTGGAGTTCCAAAAGAGCTTGAGAGCATGTGGGAATCTTATGTTGAGCCGAAACTTAAGGAGCTTGGCGTGAGGAGAGTCTTCGCAGAAAGGTCCTTCAGAGTTTCAGGAGTTCCTGAGTCTTCCGCGGCTAGAGTTATTAAAGAAATTCTCCGGAAGTATGGGAATGTCTACATAAAGACACACCCTAAGGGGCACGAGATAAGCGCCCCCGTTCTCGAGGTCTACGTTCAGGCGTTTAGTGATAGCTTAAGTGAGGCAGAGGAGACAGCTGATAAAGTCTTAGAAGAACTTAAAAAGAGCTTAGAGAGTATTGGAGGAATTATTACTTGATCTGACCTTCTCCCCGCCCTAAAGGACGGGGCTTTCACGTTGTGAAGTGAGTCAGTCCTACCCCACCAGCAACTTCTTCCCAAGATATGTTGAATGGCATTAGTAGTTGCTGGAAAGTCGACTTAGCGGTCTTTAGATACTCGGTTATGTCTACGTCGTCTATCTTAGTTAGCTGAACAGGCTTGACACCGCTAGAGCCCTTAACTTTAACGTATAGTATGGTGACGCCCTTCTCTACAGGCACGCCATGCCTTTTGAGGTGAGTTGCGGCTTTAACATGAATTGGTGTTGTCTTAACGTATTCTTCAAGGTCTTTACTTAAGGTAGTCTTGAAGACTACGTCGTCTAGAGTAAAGTCCTTGTTTTTGAGTTTCATGTATAGTTCTCTAACCTCACGTCTTATCTCGTTCTTCACTTTTTCTAGAGATTCTGCTGTACCTTCTATTCTGCTAATTAGCTCGAGGATTCTTACGAAAGAGTCTTGAAGTATTTTAGGGACGTTTTTCTTCTTGCCTACAAGACCCTTCACGTCTACTTTACCTCCTTCTAAGACGCCTACATAGTTTTTCTTGAGCGCGAAAGCCACGTATTTGTAGGTCTTGTCTTGTTCTATTTCTAGAGATAACTCTTTCTCAACCCACTCACTAAGCTTGTTTAAGGTTTCCGGGTCAGGGCTCCACACGAAGAGTGAGTCAGTGTCTCCATAGAGGACTCTGAGACCAAGTTCTTCAGCTCTAGAGAGTGTTTTCGTTATTACGTATCTCCCGAGAGCAGTGACAGACTCTGCTAGTGATGGTGTGTAGAGGGGGAAGGACTCGTGACCGAAGACGCCGTAGCTGGCGTTGACGTACACCTTGAGAGCTTTCTGAACAACATCATACCAGTTCTTAACTTCCTCTTCTCTTGCTTGCTTAGCGAGTTTCTTGTAGACTCTGACTCTAAAATCTCTTAATAAACCTACTAGGGCTGAGGTTATCCCCTTTCTAGACTTGCAGACTCTATGGAGTATCTCGCCTTTCTCGTCGATGACGTCTAGTAAGTCATCGTCTCTACACCACCCTCCTGGCGGGTCTATAGTCTCGTAGCTGAGATTCCACACCTTAATTATGCTTGGATACAGTGAAGCGAAATCTAGAACTACCACGTTGAAATAGACGCCAGGTATGGGGTCAATAACTATGGCTCCAGCATACCTCTTACCACCGATCTTAGCAGCCGTCTTGACTTCTCCTTTCAGCCTCTTCAGTTCTTCTCTCTCAGGAATCAAATAATTGTTTCTTCTGTGCTCCCAGTACATCAGGTTCTTAACCCACGCAGAAACTTTACGCCTAGTGACGTCTTCTAGAGACATCTTGGCTAAACGCATTATCAGGACTATAAGCTTCCACACGAGCTCGTTGTTGAATGTTGTTAACGTGAGTGATAATTCAGCGTCTTTTATGTTGTATTCAGCTAGCCTGTCTAGAGGTAAGTCACTGACGCTTGCTTCAATAACTACTTTAGTCTCTCCTAATAGGGCTTGAGCTATCGCGTCCAGAGTCTTCTCCTTATATGCTTGACTGAAAGCGTAGTTTTGTATTGCTTCGATACTGAAGAACTTGTAGAGGTCTATGTGGAAGCCGTGTCTGACACTAACGAAGTCTCTCACTTCTTCTATCGGTATGTATGTTGGGTCTATGCCTAAGATTAAGGCTCTGTTGTATATGTAAGGTAAGTCGAAGTTATCTCCGTTAAACGTTACGATTAGTGGGTACTCATTCATTACTCTAAATAATTCTAGGATTAGGGCTCTCTCGCTGTCAAATATCTCTATTTCAGCTTTAAGTTTTTTCAGTCTATCAGCGTTCTCAACGCTTGCTCCATCTCTGTAAGTCAAGAAGATTTTTCTTAAGTCGTCTGTACCTGCTAGAGCTACGCTTATGATGGGGTAGTGAGCGTCGGAGGGGTCGGGTATTCTGAGTCTGGTGGGTGTGTAGACTTCTATGTCGATAGCTAGCCTCTTCATCTTAGGAGGTCTTTCTTCGAATAGTGGAGCCATCCTAAGAGCTAGTTCTAGGAGTTCCTCCTCATCTTCAACGACTTTCTTGTATAGGCTTAACACGTCTTCCCCAAGCTTAGGTTGTATTGGCGTGATTCCTCTCCCGTTAATCCTGTACTTCATGCCTGGTATGAGTCCGTTGTCGAACACGTAGCAGTCATGGTATTTTATGTTGGCTTCCCAAGCGTTAGAGACTAAACCTCGCATTCGAGGTACTGCAAGAGGGTCTTTAACGATTATCTTAGTTAGAGACACTTCCTTACCTCTTAAGAGGTCGTACTTTTTAATCACCTCAACTTTCTCGAAAGACTTGTCTCTGATTATTTTCTGGTCGAGCTCGTCAGGCGGTGTGTCGGTCAGGAAGTAAGGCATGTGTCCAGTCTTATCAACCCACACGTAGGTCTTGCTACTAGAATCATCATAGAATTTCAGGTATGCTTTTCTGAGCTCCCCACTATAGTATGAGCCAAGCAAGTACGACTCAGGAATCTCATCAACTAATTCAAAATTACTGAGTGACTCCGTGTAGGTAGTAGACTTCATAGAACTCAAGAAAACATCAAACTCAACACCATTAACGACAACGTTGAAGTCAGGCTTCTTACCGAGAGACTCCTTAGAAACTAAAAATTCACTACTATTTAAGACGCTAGGCTCTTCTGGAACCACAGAACTCCCGCGAAGACCTCTAGAAACATTCTTAGCGAAGTCAGTGAGCTTCTTAGAACTACCTCTAGAAGAACTCACTACAGAGTTGCGCTTCACGCCATTCTTAGGCATACCCAACCCTAAGATTATTAGCGAGTAACACTAAATAACGTCTCACAGCAATAATTCAGTATAAACTAATGAAAACAGAAAACACATAAAACAGTGGAAACAAATGAAACAAGGGCCCGTGGCCTAGCCAGGATAAGGCGCCGGCCTTCGGAGCCGGAGACCCCGGGTTCAAATCCCGGCGGGCCCGCATTCTTTCTTTGAT